>QLUB01000110.1 GCA_018725205.1 candidate division NPL-UPA2 bacterium | reverse complement strand
GATGCCGCCTAGTTCGCGATCCCGTTCAATGATCACGACTCGCTTCGCGCCGCGCTCCCGCGCTGCAAGTGCCGCCGCCATACCAGCCGGTCCACCGCCGATCACCGCTACATCAAACTTGGGGATTACTTCCGGCGTGTGCTCTCCACCGCGCCGGGGGAGATACAGGAAAGATTGGGCCTTATCTTTGCGTACGGAACTTAGTGGAGTGTCCAGCTCTCTTGCTAGCAGCGCTGACACGCGTGGACCGCAGAACCCCCCTTGACAGCGGCCCATACCCGCGCGCGTGCGCACTTTGACAGCGTCAAGAGTGTGTGCCGGGCAAGGCGCGTGAATCGCCTCCACGATCTCTGCCTCCGTCACAGTCTCGCAGCGGCAGACAATCCGTCCATAGAGAGGGTTTAGCCTGAAGCTCTGCTGTCTAGCCGTATGGTTCTGTTCCTTAAAGCTTAGGCGCGGCTGGCGTATCGGCACAAAGCGTGGGTTGGAGGTCAGAGATAGCCCAAGGTCGCGAAGAATCTCTACCACGGCTTCGGCAATAGCGAGTGCAGCCGTGAGACCAGGTGACTGAATTCCGCCGGCGTGAACAAGGCCGCGAACAACTGACGACGGCCCGATAATGAAGTCGTCGTGCGCTGCCACCGCCCGTAATCCTGCAAACTGCGTGATTACAGACCCAAGCCCCAGACTGGGGATGAGTTTCTTAGCGCCCTCGATGATTTCGGACAGTCCCCCTGCCGTAGTTCCCACATCGTCTGGGTCAGCAACGTCCAGAGCGTTTGGCCCGATAAACAAGTTCCCATGCACCGTCGGTCCGATGACTATGCCTTTGGACACCTTAGTCGGCGTCGGAAAAAGCACTGACCTTACGCAATCGCCAAGCGACGTGTCAAATAGCAGGTATTCACCCTTGCGAGGGGTAATCGCGATGCTGTCATCCCCCGCTAAGGCCGCTACGCTACCTGCATGCACACCAGCGGCATTGATAACGTATGGCGTTTCGATGATGCCCCGACCCGTGACAACTCCCGTTACTCTACTTTGCTCAACTAGGACCTGCTCTACCTCATGTTCCAGCAGAACCTTGACGCCGTTTTGCACGGCATTTTCAGCGAGTGCTAGAGTGGCATCAAATGGAGATACAATTCCTGCCGTGGGACACCACAAAGCACCTACTACTCCGTGCGCAAGGTTCGGTTCCCTGTCAAGCAGGCCGTCCCTTGAAAGCATCTCGAGTTTTGGTACTCCGTTCTCCTTACCCCGGCAGAGCAGCTCTTCGAGCACACGCAAGTTATCATGCTCCAGTGCGACCACAAGTGAGCCAATCCACTTGAGTCGGATGCCAAGCTCCGCCTCCAGCTGGCGATACAGCACATTGCCTCGCACATTAAACAAGGCCTTCTTTGTCCCGGGGGCTGCGTCAAACCCAGCGTGAAGGATGCCGCTGTTCGCCTTGGATGTGCCCATAGCGAGGTCGGGATGTTTTTCCAGCAGGACAATGGACAAGTTGTAACGTGAAAGCTCGCGCGCTATGGCGGCACCGACTACTCCGCCCCCGATAATGACTACGTCGGCTTTTGCTTCGTTTGTCAAATCTATTTCCTCCACATTTTAGAGACCGTCTCTCAATCTCCGTCCGCCAAAGTTTTCTATATGGGCCTAAGCCTATGTCCACAGCTCAGGACAACTTGTACTCACGGCAGTCACTCCGCTCTTAAGCACACGCGAAATCTCTTCGTGTGTGGAGAGCAAGCCTCCCGCCATAATGGGCAAGCGCGTCTGAGTCAGCAAATTAGCGATTATTGGTGCCGGGATTACCGCGGGCAATACTTCCAGCATATCTGGCCGTGTGTTCTTCAGTAAGTTAAGCCCGGTACGTACGGACTCCGAGTCAACTAGGAACAGCCGTTGAACAACCAAAAGGCCCTCCTCTTGCGCCAGTCGTACTAGTTGGGTCTTAGTGGTTAAAACGGCCGTGATCCCCATCCGCGCAATCAACTTTAGCCCAGCGCGGTCCTTGCCAAGGCCGGCACAGAGGTCAAAGTGAATGATCAAGCGTTTTCGCCATTTACTGGCTTCATCGAGAAGGCCGGGCAAGTCGTTAATGTCGCCAAAGAGGACGATGACGCTTGTGGCAGGCGTGCTGCTTAGGGCAAGCCGGAAGTTCTCGACGTTGCGCGGAGCCGGAACAATGGGTTGGCTGCCTACGATTTTCGCTGCGGCTGGTGATACCACGGCTAACTTCCTTCCTGTTTTGAGGACCGGTGGCAGCGCGCAATCCGCGCTGCCACCAGTCCCAAACCTCGAGTGAAATTACTCTTCCCAGTCTAAGGCGCGCTTTACGGCCTTCTTCCATCCCTTGTAAAGCTGTTCACGCTCCGCAGCTGGCATCCCCGGGGTAAAGCGCTTGTTGAGCTGCCATTTGTTTACAAGTTCGTCTTTGCTCTTCCAAACACCCACGGCAAGACCGGCCAGATAGGCTGCGCCTAGCGCGGTCGTCTCCGTTACTTCCGGGCGATCAACGGGAACATCAAGCACATCCGCTTGGAACTGCATTAGAACTCCGTTCATGACCGCGCCGCCGTCTACCTTGAGCGCTTTAAGCTTAATGCCGGAGTCAGCTTCCATGGCACTGAGTACGTCCTTGGTCTGATAGGCCATGGAGTCGAGTGTCGCACGGACTACGTGCGCTTTGGTTGTTCCCCTCGTCAGGCCCAGGATGGCACCGCGGGCCTTCATGTCCCAATACGGCGCTCCCATCCCCACAAACGCGGGTACCACATATACGCCTTCGGCATTCTTCGTCTTCTGGGCAAAATACTCGGAATCCTGAGCAGACTCGATGAGCTTAAGTCCGTCACACAGCCACTGTACGGCGGAACCGGCGACGAAAATGCTACCCTCTAAAGCGTACTCCACTTTCCCGTCAAGTCCCCAAGCGATTGTCGTCAGGAGGCCGTTTTTGGATTCATAGACCTTCTCGCCCGTGTTCATCAACATGAAACAGCCTGTGCCATAGGTGTTCTTGGCCATACCCGGATTGAAGCAGGCCTGTCCGAAGAGAGCTGCTTGCTGGTCACCTGCCGCGCCCGCAATAGGCACTGCCGCGCCAAGGAAGACATTGGGGTCGGTGCTGCCATACACCTCGCTCGATGGACGCACGGATGGCAGCATGGTCATGGGCACATTGAGAATTTTTAGGAGTTCAGGATCCCACTTTAGCTCCCTGATGTTGTACATGAGTGTGCGCGACGCGTTAGAATAGTCGGTAACGTGGATTTTCCCGCCGCTAAGCTTCCAGATAAGCCAGGTGTCGATAGTGCCGAATAGGATTTCGCCTTTTTCCGCACGCTCCCGCGCCCCATCAATGTGATCGAGAATCCACTTGGCCTTGGTACCGGAAAAGTACGCATCCACCACCAAACCGGTCTTGGCGCGGAACATAGGCTCGAGACCTTTGGCCTTGATGCCATTGCAGATATCCATCGTCTGGCGCGACTGCCATACAATAGCGTTGTAGATGGGCTTACCCGTCTTCTTATCCCATACGACGGTAGTCTCACGTTGATTGGTAATGCCAATCGCCGAAATGTCAGCAGGGTTAATACCAGCTTTGGCGACGGCTTCCCCGGCCACGCCAATCTGTGTGCTCCATATCTCTTCGGCATCATGCTCCACCCAGCCAGGCCGTGGGAAATGCTGCGTGAACTCCTTCTGCGCCACAGAGACAATGTTGGATTCCTTGTCAAAGAGAATCGCTCTCGAGTTGGTCGTCCCTTGGTCAAGCGCCAAAACATACTTCTTACTCATTCTACACTCTCCTTATCACGGGCTATTTGGCAGAGCCCTTTTCCACCCGGAGCGAAAAGACACAAAAGCCCAAACACACCCAGCGATTTACACAGGTGTGAATGGACTTTCTCTTAGACTCCAGTCCAGAATTCTCGATTGTTATAGGTTTTCTCCAGCCACTCCGCAATTCCTTCTCTGCGAAAAAATAATTATGGTAGAATAGCGTGTGGCAGAGAGTGTGCTTCAGTGTTGGAGGTTGGTGAAGTATGACGCGCAATGTTAAGGACTATATTGGGATTGTGTGTGGCGCTATATTAGTGGCGTTAGGTCTAAACGCCCTGCTTATCCCTAACCGCATAGCGGCAGGGGGAGCTAGTGGCATAGCGACAATCTTGGTGCACTTGGTTGGAGTTTCACCTAGCACGGTTTTGCTTGCCATCAACGTCCCACTCCTTGTTGCCGGCTCACGCGTCTTTGGTGTGCGATTTGGAGCGTATACCGTCCTAGGGACTTTAGTCACGGTAGCAGCCGTCGGTCTTACGCAGGGTCTCTCACCTCTTACTCACGACCCGTTGCTTGCGGCGTTATACGGCGGTGTGGTTACAGGCGTCGGTATGGGAATAGTGTTTCGTTTTCGGGGAACAACTGGCGGCACTGATATTGCGGCCAAGCTTGCCTCCCACTACAGCGGAATTAGCCTCGGTGACTCGCTTCTGGCTATTGACGCATTGGTGGTTATTGTGGCCGGGATCCTGTTTTCTGCGGAGTACGCGATGTACGCGCTGATTGCCATCTTTGTCTGCACGAAGACTATCGATGTCGTGCAGGAGGGGCTGTACACCGCTAAGGCTATGTTTGTGGTCTCGAACCAAGGGGAGGCTATTGCCGCCGCGCTCATGCACAAAATCGAACGGGGAGTGACCTTGCTCCCGAGCAAAGGGGCCTTCAGCAAGCAAGAAAGGACTACCCTGTTCTGCGTTGTGGGGAGAACTGAGCTCACCCGCGCCAAGCGAGTAGTCTTAGAAATTGACGTGAATGCATTTGTCGTTGTAACAGACGCGCATGAAGTTCTAGGCGAAGGCTTTAAAGGTGGAGCTTTAGTGAACGGCGCTTAGCTCTACTAAGTCCCCGTTCGTCAAGCCGCAGGCGTTCGCCTCATCGGTATCGATGTGGAACTCCGCCCTAAACTGCTGATTCACCCGCACAATCACGTTGTGAAAGGTGAGAGCACGCGGGCCTAGTACAGACACGCTGACAGACGCACCGCTCTCTAGTCCCAGCTCTTTCGCTTCGGCGGTATGCAGATGCATGTGGCGCCAAGCGAGTATCGTGGATTCGCGTGCCACAACCTCGCCTGCCGGTCCACGGATAACTACATCGGTTGCCCCTTTTAAGTTGCCGGATTCGCGTACCGGCGGCTTTATTCCTAGTCTCACCGCATCAGTACGGCTAATCTCGACTTGCGTGGAGGCGCGTGTAGGGCCTAAAACCCGTACGCCTTCGATTTGCCCCTTCGTTCCCACCAAAGTGACTGTCTCAAGCGCCGCGTACTGCCCGGGCTGACGCAGGAGTTTCTGCGCACCAAGTTCGTAGTGCGGGCCAAACAACAGAGCTAAATGTTCTTGCGACAAGTGGAGGTGGCGGTTTGAGATACCTAACGGGATTTGCATGCTGTTTCCCTATCCCAGCATCGACAACAGCACGCCTGCCGCTACAGCCGAACCGATGACCCCAGCTACATTA
>QLUB01000011.1 GCA_018725205.1 candidate division NPL-UPA2 bacterium | reverse complement strand
ACTCCTGCTAGAATACGATTAAGCAATTGCTTAATCGTATAATTTTTATGGGGAGGCTGCGGCTGTGGACGACTGCCCAAAGACTGATTGGTGTTCTTCTGCCCATTTGGCGACGGAAGTAGAGGCTCTGCGCGAAAAGCTGCTCGAGGTGGCGGGGCTGTCGGAGATCTTTAAGGTGCTCAACGACGAAACGCGCACGCGCATCTTATATCTCTTGGCGCAAGGCGAGCTGTGTACTTGTGATTTGGCAGAGATCCTAGAAATGAGCCTGCCGGCAATATCCCACCATCTGCGCTTGCTGCGCATGGCGAGGCTGGTAAGGCATCGCCGTGAAGGGAAAAACGTCTATTATGCCCTAGACGACGAGCATGTTCTCCACATTATCCGCGAAGCACAAGCGCACTTCAGAGAGGAGCGGTAAGTATGGGAGAGAGGCAATCTTGCGGGCAGACATGTTGGGGCGGAGCGCGTTCCCTGCCCATTGTTGCCGCGGCTGCTGCTATGCTTGTCCTTGGTGCAGTGTGGCAGTGGCAATCTGTCACGCCCGTTTTTGTGGCACACGGAATGCTACTGGCGTCATATCTAATGGTGGGGTGGCCGATTCTTTGGCTTGCCGCTCGCAATGTGGTTAAGGGCCAGGTCTTTGACGAGAACTTCCTTATGAGTATCGCCTCGCTTGGAGCCATCGCCATTGGCGAAACCGCAGAAGCGGCAGCGGTGATGGTGTTTTACGCCGTAGGTGAGTACTTCCAGGACAAAGCTGTCGACAACTCCCGCCGCTCCGTCACGGCCCTGTTGAACATGCGCCCCGGATACGTCAATTTGAAAGCTGTCGACAACTCCCGCCGCTCCATCACGGCCCTGTTGAACATGCGCCCCGAATACGTCAATTTGCTTACTCCTGCAGGGCCGGTTCGCACGTCGCCCGAAAGTGTAGAGGTAGGGCAGCGCATTCTTGTTAAGCCGGGTGAACGCGTGCCGCTAGATGGAGTTGTCTGCGAAGGGACCTCCTCGCTCGACACCTCGGCCCTCACCGGCGAATCGTTACCGCGTGCCGTAGGTTTGGGTGACACTGCCCTAGCCGGGATGGTTAATACTACGGGAGTCTTTACTCTGGAGGTTCATAAAGTTTATGCCGATTCTGCCGTAGCCCGCATCCTAGAGCTTGTGGAACAAGCGAGTGAGCGCAAGGCCCCGACGGAGCGATTCATCACTACGTTTGCGCGCGTCTACACGCCCGCTGTGGTCGTAGGAGCCGCCCTAGTCGCGGTGGTGCCTCCGCTTCTCTTGCCCGACGCAAGTTTTAGCGAGTGGCTGTACCGCGCTTTAGTAATGCTTGTAATTTCCTGCCCCTGCGCCTTAGTGGTTTCCGTTCCGCTCAGTTACTTTGGCGGCATCGGCGCGGCTTCGCGCCAAGGCGTGTTGTTTAAAGGTGCCAACTACCTAGATGTATTAGCTAAGGTCTCTACAGTGGCCTTCGACAAGACCGGGACGCTAACGCACGGCTACTTTAGCGTTGTACGAGTACATCCGCGAAACGGCGTGAGCGAGCAGGAGTTGCTTGCGTATGCCGGAGCTTTAGCCGGACACTCTAACCACCCCATTTCACGCGCCATCTCTCAGGCGCATGGCAAGCCACAGGACAGTATGCGTGTAGAAGACACGCGCGAACTCGCAGGGCGAGGGCTGGAAGCGACGGTAGATGGCGTGAATGTGCTGCTTGGCAACGGGCTACTTATGGTGGAGCGCGGCGTCACCGTACCACCTGCACAAGGCGAGGAAAGCGTCGTCCACTTAGCGCTGGGTGGCGACTGGTTGGGTTCCATTTTTGTCGCGGATATCTTGCGGCGCGAAACTCCCGGCGTTATTGCCGACCTTCGCAGGTTGGGAATCAATAAACTATGGATGCTGTCGGGCGACAGGAAGGACATTGCCGACAAGGCAGCGCGCGACTTGGCGCTTGACGGCTATGCGGCCGAGCTCCTGCCGCAAGACAAAGTCGCCGCTGTGGGCACTCTGCGCGAGACAGAGGCACACAGCGGAGGCAAACTCGCCTTTATCGGGGACGGGATAAACGACGCGCCGGTCCTGGCACGGGCAGATATCGGCGTGGCCATGGGCGCACTGGGCAGTGACGCCGCAATCGAAGCAGCGGATGTCGTCATTATGCCAAACTCCTTGGCCAAACTCACTGTGGCGATTAGAATCGCGCGCTTCACCCGTCGCATAGTCCGCCAAAATATCGCCTTGTCGCTTGGTTTTAAGATTGGTTTTATGGCCCTTGGGGCAGCAGGTTTAGCGACAATTTGGGTGGCAGTGTTTGCGGATGTCGGCGTGGCACTTCTAGCGGTACTCAACGCGACGCGTGCGCTGCGTTACACCGGTACTGAGTAAGGGTGAAAACGTTACCCTTGTACTGCTTGGAGCGCTTCCCGCAGTGCCTTTATAATCGGCAAATGCTGCGGACACTCTGCCTCGCACTTGCCGCACTGTACGCATAGCGCGGCGTCACGAAACGCTCCCGCGGCCGAACCAAATACAGCGTAATCGTTGTACAGGTCTAGGATATGCGGAATGTTGACGTTTGCCGGGCAGGGCATGCAGTAGCCGCACTGCGTGCAGCCTATGGCCATGCGTTGACGATAGATCTGCCTGACCTTGTCTACGAGGAAGCTTTCCTGTAAATCAAGGCACGGAGGTCTACAGCCCTCAAAAATCTTTAAGTTTTCGCGCACTTGCTCCATGGTCGACATACCGCTTAACACGACCGTAGTCTCCGGGAAGTCACATACCCAGCGGAAGGCCCATTCCGCTGGGGTCCGTTTCTTTTTGGCCTGTTTCCATATTTGCTTGACTTCTTCTGGCGGCTCTTGTGCTAGTTTTCCGCCGCGTAGCGGTTCCATGATCACCACCGGCACGCCTTTGTGACCCGCGTACTGCAGCCCGGCAAGTCCTGCTTGGTAGTCCTCGTCCATGTAGTTGAGCTGAATTTGGCACATGGCCCATGCGTACGCGTCGAGGATTTCCTTAAACACCGGGAACTCATCGTGTATCGAGAAGGCAGGGTACTTAATGCGCCCGTCAGCTACTGCCCGGGAAAGGAAATCTAGCACGCCAAGCGCTTTTACCTTTTTCCAGGACTCACCGCGCAGCGCGTGGAGGAGGTAAAAGTCTATATGGGAAACGTTTAGTTTCCTAAGCTGCTCATCAAGCAGGCGGTCAAAGTCCGCAGGCTCCTTAACCAGCCAGCAGGGGAGCTTAGTGGCTAGCTTAACTTTTTCGCGGTAGCCATTAGCCAAGGCGCGCCCGACAACCCATTCGCTCTGACCGCCGTGGTAATTGTACGCCGTATCCACGTAATTAACGCCTTGGTCGATGGCAAATCGAAGCATGGCCGTAGCTAAGGGTTCGTCGATGCGGGCCTCCTCCGCGACGTTGCCGTGCGCGCTCGGCGTAGCTTCGAGCAAGGGCAGGCGCATGCAACCAAAACCCAAAGTAGAAACATTAAAGCCTAGTTGTCCAAAGAGTCTATACTGCAAAACTATCCCTCCACGAATTGTTCCTACATGAAGCGTTATTCCACGCGCGAGGGGGCAAATCCTTTTGTGCACTTGCCGCTATCAAAAAGCAAAAATCAAACCCCTGTTGACAATCCTCCACTAGCCTGCTACTATACATGAGAACGATTCTCGCTCTCTCTCGTGTTGAGTAGGCGAGGATTGCAATAAAAAGGGGGAGGTTCTATAATGAACAAGAAATCCATGTACTTAGCCCTTGGGGTAGTGGCCGTGATAGCGGCTTTCGTGCTCGGCGGGGTAGTCGACTTATTCGCGACAGAAGAGGCCGCAGGGAAGCCCGAAGTCGTAAACGTTTATACATCCCGGCACTATGGCGTGGAACCTGTTTTTGAGAGATTCACGCAGGAAACCGGCATACAAGTACGCTTTACTACGGGCAGCGACGCCTTGTTGCGCGAGCGCCTGCGCGCCGAGGGCAAGAACACCCCGGCTGACGTGTATATGGCTGTTGATGCCGGTAACCTTTGGCTAGCGGGCGAAGCCGGACTTTTGGCTCCTGTGGATAGCAAGGTGCTGCGCGACAATATACCTGCAAATTTGCGGGATGCCGGGAACCGTTGGTTTGGCCTTACTCGCCGCGTGCGGACTATTCTGTACCATCCCGGCCGCGTTAATCCTGCGGAACTCTCAACTTACGAGGCACTAACTGACCCTAAGTGGAAGGGCAGACTCGTAATGCGCCCGGCTACGCACTCCTACACGCAGTCCCTTGTCTCGAGCCTTGTTGCCGCACACGGTCCTGCACGCGCAGAAGAGATTGTCCGGGGTTGGGTGGCTAACAGACCGACGTTGATTGACAGCGATACGCGTATTCTGGAAGCACTAGCCGCTGGTCAAGGCGATGTAGCGCTGACTAACCACTACTATCTTGGACGGTTGCTTCAAGCTAACCCACAGTTCCCCATCCGTGTCTTCTGGGCCAATCAAAATGACCGGGGCGCGCACCAGAACATTAGTGGTGCCGGTGTAACCGCCCACGCTCCTAACCGCGACAATGCCGTTAAGCTCCTAGAATGGCTGGCCACAGCGGGCCAGGCCGATTTCGCGAGCTCAAACCATGAATTCCCCGCGAACCCTAAGGCTGCCGCACATCCGATCATCGTCGGTTTCGGCGAGTTTAAGGCCGATGCCCTAAACATTGGCGAATTCGGTCGCCTGCAAGCTGATTCCGTACGAATCCTAGACCGCGCGGGCTATAGATAAACTTAAGTTTACGCCCTCGCCGCGTAGTCACCGAGGAAGGGTAGTAGTTTAATGACAGAGAAAACCCTCATCATGCAAGGAGTGCGGGACAAGAGGCCTAGCCTTTTGTCCTCGCTTCCTTTCTTTGTAGTTGCGCTCACGCTCCTGCCGGTGTTGGTGGTGGCGTCTTCGCTGCTCACGCCAACGTGGAGTGTTTGGCAGCATCTCTGGGATACAATTCTCCCCGAGCTGCTCCTAAATACTGCGATGCTGCTGCTTGGCGTGGGCATTGGTACGCTGCTGCTTGGCACTGCGCTCGCTTGGCTTGTGACGGCATATGAGTTTCCGGGCAAGAAGACATTCGAATGGCTGCTTGTATTGCCTATGGCCATGCCCGCATACATTATGGGGTTTGTGTATGTGGCCATCTTCGATTTTGCCGGGCCTGTGCAGACTGTCTTGCGGTCATGGGGTCTAGAGAGACTGGTCTTTTGGCAGATTCGTTCTGGTTTTGGAGCCATCATGGTGATGACGCTCGTGCTCTACCCGTATGTGTACCTCCTCGCTAAGGCGGGTTTCGCAGAGCAGTCAGGTTCTGCCATGGAAGCCGCGAAGGTTTTAGGCAGCAGTAAGACGCGCTTGTTCTTTCAGGTGGTCATGCCTCTGGCGCGCCCCTCAATTGTCGCCGGGGTGTCGCTCGCTCTGATGGAGGCGCTAGCCGACTTTGCCACCGTGCGCTATTTCAACTTCCCTACGGTTGCGGACGGTATCCTTCGCGTCTGGCATGGGCTTATGGACCTAGGCGCAGCCTCGGAGATGGCGGGATTGTTGGCTATCTTTGCATTGCTCTTGCTGCTTTCGGAACATCGGCTACGCAATCGGCGCGCTTACCATCAAGTCAAGGGCAAAAACCAAGGGCTACCCACGATGTTCCTAGGCGGTTGGCGTGGGGGAGTGGCAGCAGGCATTTGCAGTGTCGTAGTTTTTGCGGCTTTTGGGCTACCGCTCACTCAACTTTTGGTTTGGGGCTCACGCGGGATTGGGCAGTTAACGCCAGGCTATTTAGCTGTATATGTGCGATTAGCGGGGAACAGCCTATCTCTTGCAGCTATCGCCGCTGTCGTTGCTGTGGCCATTGCGCTCCTTATGGCTAGTCTGACCCGCCTTCGAGGCGGCACGCTGTCACGCCTCCTAACGCAATTGGTGACCACGGGTTATGCGCTACCCGGAGCCGTGATTGCCGTAGGCATCCTGTTGCCTCTGTCTGCGCTTGACCGCGGCATCAATATGCTGACTGCAGCTTGGTGGGGAGTCACCCCAGGGCTTATTTTCACCGGCTCCATAGTCGGGCTTATTTACGCTTATACCGTGCGCTTCATGGCCGTAGCCTACAACAGCGTGGACTCGAGCCTGGAGAAGATTCCCCCGAACACAATTTTAGCCGCGCGCGTACTTGGTGCGAGTACGCTGCGGCTAATCACACAGGTGCAGTTGCCCCTCATTATGCCGGGCATCTTGGCGGGGGCTATCCTTGTGTTTGTAGACGTTATGAAAGAGCTTCCCATTACCGTAATGCTACGCCCGCTAGGCTACGACACGCTAGCCATTTGGGTGTGGCAGATGGCCGCCGAGTCACTTTGGACGAGTGTTGCGCTACCTGCGCTCGTCATTGTGCTGGCAGGTCTGATACCTATAAAGCTGCTCTTGTCGCAGGGTAAATGAAAGGACGTTGGTTATGGCCGAAGAAATTTGCGCTGCGGTAAGGACAACGTCGCAGTCCCATGTTGAGTTAAGCTCATTGTGCAAACTCTACCCGGATGTGAAGGCCTTGTATGACCTGACGCTAACCGTCAATCGCGGCGAGTTTTTCTCTTTGCTAGGCCCTTCCGGGTGCGGCAAGACCACTACCTTGCGCCTCATCGCGGGACTTGACTGTCTAAGCGAAGGGTCAATTGCCATTGACGGCACGCTTGTATCAAGCCCCACATATTTTATGCCGCCGGAAAAGCGCGGCGTGGGCATCGTGTTTCAGGACTATGCTCTGTTCCCGCATATGACTGTGTTTGAAAACGTAGCCTTTGGCTTGTACGGTAGCCCGAAGGCTGCTGTTGCTAAGCGCGTCAGCGAACTGCTTGGCCTAGTTGGACTGGCCGCAGCCGCGCAAAAGTACCCGCACGAAATGTCGGGCGGGCAGAAACAGCGCGTCGCTCTAGCCCGCGCACTTGCGCCCGCGCCTAGGGTTATGCTCCTTGACGAGCCTTTCTCAAACCTTGACGCTGAGCTGCGCGCCGCTTTGCGCAGCGAAACTAAAGAAATCCTTAGGGACAGTGGGACAACGGTGATACTCGTCACCCACGACCAAGAGGAGGCCTTTTCGCTCTCTGACCGCGTGGGGCTTCTAAACTGCGGTAAGCTCGAACAAGTAGGCACGCCATACGAGATTTACCATCATCCCGCCACCCGCTTTGTCGCGGACTTTGTAGGGCGTGCAGATTATCTGGCTGCACGGGTGGAGGGCAGCACGGTTGTTTCCGGCTTAGGCAGGTTCGCCTTGTCTAGCACCGAGCGACAGGGCAGTGCTGATGTCGATCTCCTAATACGGCCGGACGACGTATCCATCGCAGACGATCCAAGCGGCACGGCTGTTATCACCGAAGTACGCTTTCTTGGTGCGCACGCGCTCTACACACTGCAGCTAGATAACGGCAGTGTGCTCCACTCGCAGGGCCTCTCCGCGCATCTACTCCCCCCTTATACGCGCGTCGCCGTCACGGTCAACATGCGGCATACGGTGGTGTTTGCGAAGCAGGCGTGAACCGTGAACTGTAGGCCTCCCCCGCTCCACTATGCGCCATGTGCTATGTGCTGACCGTTCAATCAGGAACCAGGCACTGAGCACTGGGCTATGCTACACTACAGCTAACCCCTACTAGGAGGTAATGAAGTTGAAGATGATGCGCGCGGTGATTATCGCCCTTATTCCGGCTACGCTCACGGCTTTATGGTTTTACAGACTGCCAGCAGCGCTGTTGATGTTGGTAAGCGTAGGCGTTGCCGTCGTCAGCGAGGTCATTTGGCAGTATGCCACTAAGAAGCCCGTGAAGATATACGACTTAAGCGCTGTAGTAACCGGAATGCTGTTTGGCCTTGGCCTGTCGCCGTCTCTCCCGCTGTATATTGCCGCCATCGGCTCTGCCGTCGCGGTAATTGTCGGCAAGCAGCTCTTTGGCGGCGTGGGCAAGAACCTCTTTAACCCCGCGCTGTTTGGGCGGCTGTTTATCGTCTTGGCCTTCCCCGGCACGATGGGCCCGTGGCTAACTCCGATAGACATGGTGACTTCCGCGACGCCTTTGCAGTTACATCGGGCAGGGCAGTCCACTCCGGCTGTACTCGATCTATTCACAGGCATGGTGCCCGGCACCATTGGAGAAGCCTCAGCGCTGGCATTGCTAATAGGCTTCGCTTATCTCGCTTACCGGAAGTTCGCGAACTGGCGCATTCCCGCCGGGTGCGTTGCTACGGTGGTGGTGTGGGCCGCCTTAGCCGGGGATAATCCGCTCTTCCATGTTTTTTCAGGCAGCCTCCTGTTGGGCGCCCTATTTATGGCTACTGACCCGTTTACCTCCCCGCGCGCTGACCTCGGGCGTTGGCTGTTCGGGGGCGCGATAGGGCTGGGCATCATGGCGATGCGCTTCTTTAGCCCGCTACCCGAAGGAACATCCTTCGCCATTCTAGGGCTAAACGCCGCCGTGCCTCTAATTAACAAGTACACTGCCAAAAAGAAGAAACTCCGTCTAATGAAGTAATCAGGTGCCGTTGGGGACGGTGCCGTTTGGCACGCAGCTGTGTCCCTAACGCTTCTAACGCTTCTACCCCCGAGGGATAGTGTCTGCCCAGCGCGAGCAATCGTCGTCCGGTGCGACAAACACGGGCACGAAGCAAAAGGAACCGTCCCTTGCTCCAAAAAGAACCGTCCCCAGCGTTCTCCCCAGCGTTCCCCGGCGCACATAAGTTGAAGCGCACCCCAACTAATGCTACAATCCCTGTGGAAGGTGTAGTAAGGAGGGGCATCGGTGCAGGAGCGCGTAGACGTAGCTATAATCGGGGGAGGCCCGGCGGGCATTTTTGCGGCCTTTGAACTCTTGACTCGCCGCGAGGGGTTGCGCGTGGTCATGTTAGAAGCCGGGGCAGACCTTGCCGAGCGCAGTTGTCCTATAGCCGAGCGTAAGGTCACGCGTTGTGTGGGGTGTGTGCCCTGCGACATTATGCGGGGGTTTGGCGGTGCAGGCGCATTCTCCGACGGCAAGTATAACCTCACGACAGAGTTTGGCGGGTGGCTGCAGGAGTTCCTGCCGGAGCAAGACGTACTTGAACTTATCGAGTACGTAGACAGCATCAACTTGCAGTTTGGAGCGCCGCGCGAGTTATACACCACTAAAGGCAGCGCTTTGCGTAAACAAGCACTGGCTTTTGACCTGCATCTACTGCATGCCACCGTGCGGCACCTAGGAACGGAGAACAATCTGCGCATTCTCGGTGAGCTGCATCGCTTTCTTCTCCCACAGTTAGGCATGCACTTTAACTCCCCGGTGACTAAGCTTGAGCCTAAGGAGGGCGGCTTTCTCTTGACGGTTGCACCGCACAGCGAAAGTCCCCGCACGGTTTTTGCAAATTTTGTCATCGCGGCGCCCGGACGCGCTGGAGCAGAGTGGTTTACAGCGCAATGTAAAGCGCTCGGCTTAAGTCTATATAACAATCAAGTCGATGTAGGCGTGCGGGTCGAACTTCCCTATGAAATTTTTAGCCACATTACCGACGAGGTCTATGAAGCGAAATTAGTTTACCGTACTAAGCAGTACGGGGATTCGGTGCGCACTTTTTGCATGAATCCGCATGGGTTTGTGGTTACCGAGAATACCGATGGCATAATCACCGTCAATGGGCATAGCTTCCGTGATCCTGCGCTTCACAGTCGCAACACCAATTTTGCGTTACTGGTGAGCAACCGCTTTACTCATCCCTTTAACGAGCCGCACCAGTACGGCAAGCGCATCGCCTCTTTTTCCAACATGCTGGGAGGCGGAGCTTTGGTGCAGCGCTTTGGTGACCTTGTGCGAGGCCGGCGGACGAACGAGCACCGTTTAGGGCAATGCTTTACCAAGCCTACTCTGGCTGCGACTCCCGGTGATTTAAGCTTGGTCCTGCCTAAACGCCATCTCGACAACATCATTGAGATGATTTACGCGTTAGATAAGCTCGCCCCCGGCACGGCTAACGACGACACTTTGCTTTACGGCGTGGAAGTTAAATTCTACAGCTCCCGCTTGCGCCTGTCGCCCGAGCTAGAGACAGATGTCAAGGGATTGTTTGCCGTTGGCGACGGCGCCGGTGTGACGCGTGGCCTATCCCAAGCCAGCGCAAGCGGCGTGCACGTCGGCCGCGTGCTGGCCACCCGCCATGCCAAGCCGAAAGCGGAAAGCGGAAAGCCCCTAGTTCATGATGCTTGATTCACGATTAATGCGGAGGTGACCTCCTATGACTAGCATTAACCCTGACGCCGCCAACAACTTCATTAAAGACATGATTAATGCCGACCTTAGGGAAGGGAAAAACGGCGGCAGAGTGCATACGCGCTTTCCGCCGGAGCCAAACGGGTGGCTGCATATCGGCCATGCCTTTGCCGTTAACCTTAACTACGGGCTGGCCTTAAGTTACGGCGGTAAGTTTAACCTGCGCTTTGACGACACCAACCCCTTGAAAGAGGAGCAGGAGTTCGTAGACTCGATTATGGCCGATGTCAAGTGGCTAGGCGCTGACTGGGAGGACAGGCTTTTCTTCGCATCCGACTATTTTGAGCAAAAGTACCGGTTTGCCGTGTACCTTATTGAACAGGGACTAGCTTACGTTGACGATCTTTCGGCTGAGGAGATGCGCGAGTACCGCGGCACTTTAACTGTTTAACGGGATCAGGGAGGGAAAGCCCCTACCGGAACAGATCAGTTGCACAGAACCTAGCATTGTTCGCCCGCATGCGTGGCGGGGAGTTTCCTGACGGCAGCCGCACTCTGCGCGCCAAAATAGATATGCAGAGCCCGAACCTGAACATGCGCGACCCGGCGCTCTATCGCATTCGCCATGCGCACCATCACCGCACCGGGGATGCATGGTGCATTTACCCCATGTACGATTACTCGCACCCCATTGGCGATTACCTCGAGAACATCACGCATTCCCTGTGTTCGCTCGAGTACGCCGACCATCGCCCGCTGTATGACTGGGTTGTGGAGCACATGGGACATGCATTCCCTGCCAGCGGGCACCCGCAGCAAACGGAGTTTGGCCGCGTGAGCTTGTCTTACACGGTGATGAGCAAGCGGAAGCTCAGGCGTCTGGTGGAAGAAGGGCATGTGGCTAGCTGGGACGACCCCCGCATGCCGACCATTGCCGGACTTCGCCGCCGAGGGTACACGCCTTCTGCCATCCGCGCATTCTGTGCGCTGTGCGGCGTAGCCCGCAAGAATGTGGTGATGGACCTGGCGGTACTTGAGCATTGCATCCGCGAAGAGCTTAACGCCAAAGCGCCCCGTGTGATGGCAGTGCTTAGACCGCTTAAGTTAGTTCTAGAGAACTACCCAGAAGGGCAAGTAGAGTGGCTAGAAGTCGAGAATAACCCGGAGGACTGGCGGTACTTGAGCATTGCATCCGCGAAGAGCTTAACGCCAAAGCGCCGCGTGTTATGGCAGTGCTTAGACCGCTTAAGTTAGTTCTAGAGAACTACCCAGAAGGGCAAGTAGAGTGGCTGGAAGTCGAGAATAACCCGGAGGAACCACAGTCCGGGACGCGCTTGGTTCCCTTTTCCCGGGAAATATACATCGAGCAGGAAGACTTTATGGAAGTGCCTGCTAAGAAGTTTCACCGCTTGACACTAGGCGGCGAGGTGCGCCTTAAGGGGGCCTACATAATTCGCTGTGAGCGCGTGGTAAAAGACGCGGATACCGGAAAGATCACTGAACTTAGCTGCACCTATGACCCCTTAAGCAAAAGCGGGGGCGAACAAAGCGGGCGCAAAGTAAAGGGGACTTCGCACTGGGTGTCTGCTCCCCATGCAGTGGAGGCAGAAGTGCGTCTGTACGATAATCTATTTAGCCAAGCAGACCCTGAGGACGCAGACGCGGGGGATTTTATGATTCACCTTAACCCCAGTTCGCTCGTCGTACTTGACGACTGCAAGGTGGAGCCGTCCATTGCTGCTGCGGTGCCGGGCAGTAGATATCAATTCCTGCGCCAAGGCTACTTCTACTCCGACCCAGAATGTCAAGCTAACGGTCGACTGGTGTTTAACCGCATCGTCGGGCTAAAGGATACTTGGGCGCGCGGGTAGTAAGTAATCAAAAATCAAAGGAGCGATTGTCATGCCAGTCAAAGCAGTTGTAGGGGCGCAGTGGGGTGACGAAGGCAAAGGCAAAATAGTCGATTTGCTGGCGCAGCATGCCGATTACGTAGTGCGGTACCAAGGCGGAGCGAATGCTGGCCACACTGTGGTGAACGAGCACGGCAAGTTTGCGTTGCATCTTGTGCCGTGCGGCATCTTTAATCCACGGACTGTGAATATCATCGGCACAGGCACTGTCATTGACCTTGACGAGTTAGTCACGGAGCTAGATATGCTGGCGAGTAGGAACATCAACACGGACAGGCTGCGCATCTCTGACCGCGCCCATCTATCTGTCCCCTCATATTCTAGGCTTGAGCGCATGGCCGAGGATCGCCGGGGTGAGCGCAAGCATGGCTCTACGCTTAGGGGCATCTCACCCGCCTATGCGGCCAAGGCTTTGCGCTTGGGCATACAAATGGGCGAGCTCAAGGACTGGGCGCGCTTAGAGCCGAAGTTACGTGAGCTATTGGCTGCCTGCGACGAGTTGTTGTTCAAGCTCTATGGCGGAGAACCCTCGGCGAAGGATACGGATATGATACTAGAGCGGTACGCTGCTTACGCTAGGCGGCTGTCCCCCTACATTGGCGACACGCTTAGCCTCCTGTCAGATGCCTTCACCCAAGACAAAGATGTCTTGCTGGAAGGGCAGCTCGGCACCATGCGCGACCTTGACTGGGGGATTTACCCCTATGTTACTTCATCTAACCCACTCCCTGGCGGGGCATGCGCGGGTGCCGGTATACCCCCGCAACGCATTACTTCTGTGCTCGGAGTGGTAAAGGCTTTCTCTACTTGTGTAGGCGCGGGGCCGTTCCCCACCGAACAAGATAACGAAACGGGCCGCTACCTGCGGGAGGTAGGGAAAGAGTATGGGGCCACAACCGGACGCCCACGGCGTATTGGCTGGCTGGACGCGCCAGCTCTGCGCTTCGCGGCCAAACTAAACGGCTTTACCGAGCTTGCCGTCACTAAACTGGACACACTCGATGGTTTACCGACGATTAAAGTCTGTGTCGGCTACAAACTAGAGGGGCAGAGCATAGACTATATGCCCCTTACCGCAGACCTCTACCGTGTAGAGCCGGTATATGAGGAGTTGCCGGGGTGGATGCAGCCTACTTCCGCTGCCCGCAGCATCACCGCGCTACCACAGGCCGCGCAGGACTATGTGCGCCGAATAGAAGGGTACCTTGGTGCTCCGGCCACGCTTATTTCGGTTGGACCGGAACGGGAAGCGACATTTCTTAAGTAATCGAAGGACACTGTACATGCTCATTGTGTACACCTCCCACATATACTGCCATGAACATGCAGGAGGGGGTGTTTTCGGTGCCGAGCAAGAAAAAGCCGAGTAGTCCTTTGCCGAAGTCACAGATTAGCGTTAAGGACGACAGACAAGCTTATGCGGAGATGGAGGCGAAATTTCTTCGCTTAAACAGCGAGCTCGCACAGTTACAAGGCGAAATAAGGCAAGCGCCGTCACGACAAAAGCGACGTGCTCTGCTCGACCTAGAGGACACTACTGTCCACCTCGATGAACAAATCATTGCCTTTCTGAAGGAACGCCCCGAGCTGGCCGCGAAAGTCAAGCGACCCGATCCCCTGTTGAGTGAAGAGCACCTAAATGAGTCAGAGTGGCGCGAGCGCTTGCGTAACCAACAGGCACTGCTTGAGGAAAGTTTGCTTAGCAAGCAACAGGTGGTGTTTGAACGCCGCGAGCAGGACTGGCACAAGGCCGAACGCCTGCGCCTAGATGAACAAGAACGGAAGCTTCTAAACGCGCTGGCAGACAGACAAGCGAAGCTCGAAGATGAGTGGCAGATGCGCCGTAAGACCGAAACCGAGGCCCAGGCGTTAGCTTGGCTGCGCGCTGACCTTAAGGCGGCGTTAGACAAAGTGGCAGGGGGTCTTGCCGCGGAGCATGAAAGTCGCTTGGGTAACCTCGCTGATGAATACAAGGGAACGTTTGCGGGCGCACTGGAGCGAGCCGAACAGGCACTGCAGTCCGTGCACGCCTAGGCGTTGGCGACTTCCCATATAGAACGCATCGGAGCCGCTAAGGGAGAGCTGGCCGACGCGTTCGCGGGTTTGCTCGCAGAGCTTAGGGCAGGGATGCTGACCGAGTATACAGCTAGTGTCGAGGTGCTTAGGGAGCAAGCGTATTTGGAGTATCGCGGTCGCTTGGGCAAACTCGCGGAGGAACTGACCGCCAAACACCGCGTCAAAGAGCCTGAGCGGCCTGTAGGTGCACCTGCGGCTCGCCCGCGGCGCTGAGGTAGATATTACGAGTTAAAGAGGTGGCGCATGCTGACGGTGCTCTTAGTGCGACATGGTGAAACAGACCACAACAAGAACAATATTATGCAGGGGCATCTTGATGTGCCGCTTAACGATACGGGACGAGCGCAGGCTAAACACCTTGCGCGACACCTCGCGGCGCGCTACCGGATAGACCACATTTACAGCAGCCCGCTCTTGCGAGCTTTTTCCACGGCAGAGATGATTGCCGCCAAGCAGCAAGGTAGCATTACGGCGGTAGCCGAACTCAGGGAACTTGATGTGGGTCTTTGGCAGGGGTTAACGCTCGAGGAAGGCCGCGTCTCGCATCCCGCAGTGTGGGAAAAGCTGCATGCCGACACGCTGTACACGCGGCGGCCTAGCGGCGAGTCCTATTGGGACCTTTACCAACGCACCACAACTTGGGTAAGCGGCATTGTCCCGCACCACACCGAAGGCACAATCTGCTTGGTGACCCACGGAGGCTGTGTGCGCACTTTGCTGGCCTATGCTCTGTCCGCGCCGCCGGAGCTCTTTTCGTTTGCTTCTGCTCTCACCGTGGACAACACCGGTTTGACCGTGCTGCACTACAAACCTACCCCGCGCCGATGGCAGGTGCGCACCGTTAACGCCACTTGCCACCTCCAGTAAGCCAAGCGCAGAATTTTCCCCTCCGGCAGAAGGTAAATGTCGGATTGTGTCGAAGTAAGCCGAGATGGCTGCGGAGTTGAGCGGGGTGGCAACTGTGTCGAAAGGCAGAAGGTTTTACGTTGCGCTTATTTTATTGGCTATTGGCCTACCGCTGTTGGCGACAACAGTGATGTATGCCGTTTTTTCTTCTCGGGTGACGGCCGATGCTCATATAATCGCCGAAAAACGCGTAGGTCGTGTGGCGCGAGAAATCAGTCAATGGCTGGCGGTGGAAGCGCGCGGGGTGGAGCTCATCGCGGCGCAAATTGCCTTAAAGGGCGAGGTGCCAGATGAAAGCAAGCTGCTTTCGCTGCTGCGCGGCGTGCATGGCGTGTCGCCGTCACTGCGTTCCTTAAGTTTTGGCACAGTTGATAACCGCTTTTTTACTACCGGCGGCTTCGTTCCGTCGCCGGGATGGGACTTGCGCCTGCGGCCGTGGTACATTGAGGCGACAGCGGAGCGCGGCCTAGTCTTTACCGACCCCTTTCTTCACGCCGGCGACGACGCCATGGTTGTCACTGCCGCGCAAGCAGTTTATTCCCATGAAGGTACTCTTTTGGGCGTAGTAGTGGCGGACATCGCGCTTGGCACAATTGCCGGATTCCTAGCGGATACGCCGATTACTGAGGGCAGTGTGTCCCTGCTCTATAACGGCGGTAACCTCATCACCAGTGCGAGCGACACTTTAGATAACTCCGTGTTGGCAAAGGTTGCGCGTCATCTGCCCTTTGTCGGCACCGGACAAGCGTACGTAAGTACAGGCGTGCTGCGGGACAGAGTGATCTATGTGCCGGTGCCGTCGGTAGGGTGGCGTCTGGTAGCCTACATTCCGTGGGAGGATGTCTTTCCGCACACGCGCCACCTCTGGCTATATGTTGGTCTGATTGGTTTATCTGTGACCGGTCTGATGGTGGGTTTGGCCACTTTTTACTACGGACAAGTCTCGGCTCCTTTGTTGGCGCTTGA
Organism: candidate division NPL-UPA2 bacterium; assembly: GCA_018725205.1. Classification (GTDB taxonomy): domain Bacteria; phylum Bacillota; class UBA994; order UBA994; family UBA994; genus UBA994. The sequence goes on along the minus strand of QLUB01000011.1, from coordinate 7,970 downwards.
ACAGACCATTAACTCCCTGCACATTCGGGAAGACTGCTTTGACCGCATACGATCTGCCGCCCGACCGGCAAGATTCGCCGAGTTGGTAAACAGCATTAACGATTTGCTGGATCGTGCCCAGTCGTATTATCTGGAAGTTCATAGTGCAAAAGTTGAAATGGAAGCAATGAATGCGCGTCTAGAAGTAGCGGTGACCGAAGAGTGCGAAGCGCGCGAAGAACTGGAAATAAGACAAGGCTATTGGCGGGCGCTGTTTGAGAACGCTAAAGATGCGATTACCGTAGTCGATGCGTCATGCACCATAACAGCGGTCAATGAAGCTTTCCTGCGTCTGTTTGAGTGGGAGAGCGAAGGTGTCCTTAGCAAAAACATAGATCTATTGGTAGCTTCGCATCGGCTCGACGAGGCGCAGTCCCTCTCGCAGCAGCTGGCAGTGGGCATAGCCGACTTTTCCACTACGCGCCTTACCCGCTTTGGGCAAGAAGTAGAAGTCGAGATATCTATAGTTCCCATCCGTGCTCTAGGTCAAGAGGAAGGGGCCTATGCCATTTACCGCGATGTGCGCGCTCGCCGTGCGGCTGAACGCGAGATGCAGAGGCTCAGCCAGTACGACCAACTCACCGGCGTGTACAACCGCACCTTTTTTGACACTACTTTGCGCGAGCTAGAACAGAGCAGCGCGTACCCCGTCAGCGTATTGCTTGGGGACACCAATGGGCTAAAGCTTATTAACGACGCTTTCGGTCATGCCTTAGGCGATGAGATACTGCGGCTGTCGGCGGACGCTTTGCGTGCTTGCGCTCGCCCGGGAGATATTTTAGCGCGTGTGGGCGGGGATGAGTTTGCCATGATTCTGCCTAATACCACGGAAGGGGAGGCTGAAGCGCTTGTCTCGTGCATTGAGGTTGAGTGCCGCGCGAGAAGCGAAGGACTCAGGCAACTAAGCATTGCCTTTGGCGTAAGCTGCAAGTCCTCTGCGGCAGACAATCTCTCACAGCTTTTTGTCCTGGCCGAAGACCGCATGTATCGCCGTAAGTTGCGCGAAGGCAAGAGCGTGCGTGGCTCCCTAATCACTAGTCTTATGCAGGCGCTCGAAGAAAAAACGCGCGACACTACTGCCCACAGTGACCGCATGGGTAAACTGGCGCGGGACTTAGCTAGGCGCCTTGGTGTTATCGGCAGCGACCTCGAGGACATCGATCTCTTGGCTACACTGCATGACATCGGCAAGATTGGCGTGCCCGACAGTATCCTTAACAAGCCTAGTCAGTTGTCTCCAGATGAATGGGAGGTCATGAAGAAACACAGCGAGATTGGCTATCGCATTGCCAGTGCCACGGTGGAGCTTGCCCACTTAGCAGAGGGGATTTTGCACCACCACGAGCGTTGGGATGGCACGGGTTACCCTTACGCGTTAGCGGGAGAGGACATACCGTGGCCCGCGCGGATTATCGCCGTCGTGGACGCCTATGACGCTATGACTAACATCCGCAGCTACCGCAGTGCCCTTACGCATAGCGAGGCCCTGCAGTGTATCCACGCGGGGAGCGGCCAGCAATTTTCCCCCGCCGTAGCGGAAGTCTTTCTGGCGATGATGGCGGAGTTCAACTAAGTACAAGCACGCGCGGCGTTCCTCCTCCGTATGATGCAACAGGTCATTTTAAGGAGGATGCGTAGTGCCGGGCAACGAGCGCCATTTGTTCGCGGGAGGAAACACGGCCCTAATGCAAAGGCAGCGCCGCGTAGAGTATTTTCACTGCTCGTCAGACCCGCAGTCGCTTGACGGCCTAGTAATACCGGAGCTTGGCGTCGCCTTTGTTGTGGATAGCCTGATGCAGCGGTGCCAGCGTGTCTTGGTGTTGCAGGCGGACAAGGGCACGGGTGCGGAGTACGTTTTAGAGCATCTCATGCGTGCGGCAGCTGCGCGCCACACGTGTACACCCCCACGGGCACATGGACAGAAGATCTCAATGCCCTGATTAGGGAAGAGCGCTTAGCGCGCTGGCGCGGGGAAATGAGCGGCGTGTTGGCAGACAGCAAGCAAGATTCAGAGAAAGCGGTGATTAGTTTCAGGCTGATTGACTGGTCCCTAGCAGTGGTGGCGGTGGTTTTTGTGGCGTTCTTGGTACTGATAGGTATGTACTACACAGGCAGCGCCGAGAGCAGCGAAAGCGTAATCATAAGCGAACTGGCTGCCGCTCGCCCTGATACCAGCGCGCCGGCGCTGGTTATTGGCTCGCTTGTGTACATAGAGAACGTGCCTCTCTTTTCCCAGCACCCGCGTTGGCCGACCGGGTGTGAGGTCGTTTCGCTTGCCAAACTCGCGGGATTTTACGGCGTACACAAGAGCGTAGACGAGTGGATAGAGCTTCTGCCGCAAGGGCCGCTCGTTTGGCGAAATGGCCGACTACACGGGCCGGATCCACGCGAAATGTTTGCGGGGAGTCCGCACAGCCGGCAGAGTTTCGGCGTATACCATCAGCCGCTGCTGCGCATGTTGGAGCCTTATTTTGGTGCCCGCATCATCAATATGACCAAACGTCCCTGGGAAGAGTACGAAGCAATGGTGCGCGCAGGCAACCCCGTCGCTGTGTGGGGGACTATCTCCAATCTTCCCGTGCGGCGCACAGACAGCTGGGTTACTCCGCAGGGCGAGGTCGTTCACTGGAACGGGAATCAGCACGTGATGCTACTGGTTGGGTTCAGTGAAACTAGTGTGCTCGTGAACGACCCTTGGACGGGTACGCTACGCAGGTTTGACAAAAACGCCTTCAAGCAGCGCTGGAAGGCGTTAGGACGACAAGGCATAGCCATAGGGCCCGAATAGACAGAGCGATGCCTGTTATGTATTGCCCATTGCTTTGGCCAACAACCGCGCGGGGTCGAGCAGTACCAGCATGCGCTCCTTAATCCTCACAACGGCTTTAGTGATAGTGGCTGAACCTGCCAGTGTTGCTGACGCGGTATCTAAGGCATGGTTGGGTATGTTTAGTACGTCTTCTACCGCATCCACTTGGAACGCGGCAGACATACCGCCTTCGGTCAGCACTACGGCCTGCTCGCACTCCTCACCGTCTCCCTGCCCAAGGAGTTTTCTCAGGTTAACCAGTGGGATATTTGAGCCGCGGAAATCAATGACGCCGACCATATGCGCCGGGGCCTCGGGTATAGCCAGTGCCGACGGCTTACGCAGTATTTCCTGTACGGCCAGCGCCTCCAAGGCGTAAGGTACCGCTCCCACAGAGAAAATAACGATTTGCATGGGACACCTCCAAGACTTACGTCGCGTAGCTTTCTGTACTATAATGATTTCTGCTCGCGGCCCCCTAACTCCTTCGCGATTTCCCAGAGCGGCGCAGGAGTTTTTATTTTGCCGTCGAACTAAATATTCAACACCTGATTTCATATTGTGATGGAGGGACGACCATGGCCATAGCCAACACCTTCGACAAAGGCCTAAAGATACTTGAGCTCTTTACGCTGGAGAAGCCGCGCATGACGCTGCGCGACGTTGCCGAACGCTCCGGGCTTACTAAGCCTACGGCTTTGCGCATGCTAAACACGCTCGAGGCTAACGGCTACCTGATGCGCGACAGGAGCAAGGCCTATTGCCTAGGGTTAAGATTCCTTGAACTGGCCAATGCGGTAACCGAGCGCTTAGACATCCGCCACGCAGCACTAGTACACATGGATGAATTGCTGCTTAAGGTAGACCAAGCCGTCAACTTAGTCATTCGCGACGGTTTGGAAGGGGTCTACATCGAAAAGCGCGAGACCAGCCACCCAGTGCGCGTGTACACCCGCATTGGGCGACGCGCGCCGCTGTATGCCGGGGCATGCCCCCGCGCTTTGATCGCCTTCCTGCCGGACAAGGAACTACAGGAGCTCTTGCCTAAGTTTGTTTTTGCGCAGCATACCGCGAGTACTCCCAAAAGCAGTGAGGATCTGCTGGAGCGTATTAAGCGGGAGCGCGCCTTAGGGTACTGCTTCAGCCAAGGCGAGCTCTACGAAGGAACTTCTGCCATCGCCATGCCGGTGCGCGACCACACACGCAAGGTAGTGGGAGCGGTGAGCCTTGCCGGGCCAAGTGCAAGCTTCAACGACGAAAAGTTAGACTATATGATTAAGCACTTATCGCGCTGTGCCGAAGGCATTTCGCGGGAGATGGGCTACCAGGTAAGGAAGGAGATGTAAATTTGACGACCCGACACCTTGTAGACCTCAACTGCGACATGGCCGAAAGTTTTGGCCCCTACACGCTTGGACATGATGAGCTAATTATGCCGCATATCACCAGTGCAAATATCGCCTGTGGATTTCATGCGGGCGATCCGACGGTCATGCGCAGGACCGTGGCGCTAGCCAAAATGCATGGCGTGCGCGTGGGTGCGCACCCGGGGTATCCTGACTTGGCGGGGTTTGGGAGGAGACCCATGGGGCTCGCGCCAACCGAAGTCTATGACGCGGTTGTGTACCAAATTGGCGCTTTGCTGGGCGTAGCGCAATTGGCGCTTTGCTGGGCGTAGCGCGTTCGCAAAACACAGAGGTTACGCATGTTAAGGTGCACGGTGCCCTGTATAATGCGGCTGCGGTTGACGAGCGCCTAGCCACGGCGATTGCGCGGGCGGTAAGGGATGTCGATAGCGCACTTTGGTTAGTAGGTATGTGCGGGTCTGAGATTATCGAGGCGGGTCTGACGGCGGGGCTGCGCGTAGCGCGCGAGGTCTTTGCCGACCGCGCCTATCAGGCGGACGGCAAGCTCGTGCCGCGTCACCTCCCGGGAGCGGTGCACATGGAAGTAAGTCTTGTAGTCCGGCAAGCGTTGGACATGGTCACCCAAGGGTTTGGGTCACCCAAGGGTTTGTTACCGCTGTCAGCGGCGAGCGGATACCCGTGTCCGCCGACACTATATGTGTTCACGGGGACGGGCCGCATGCCCTAGCTTTTGTGAGCACTATGCGTCAAGCGCTTAATGAGGCAGGCGTTGGGTTTAGTTCGCTGGGAGGGCGCTAACTTTATGGTGCGCTTTCTCCCGGCAGGCGAAAGTCACCTCATCGTGGAGTTTGGGCAAGTGATTGACCTTGCGGTAAACCAAGCGGTGCATACCCTAGACCAGCGACTAAAGGCAACGAACCTTCCCGGACTTAAAGAAAGCGTGCCAGCTTACGCCTCGCTCTTGATAGCCTACGACCCATTGCTGCTGCCGCTTGAGACGCTAGTCGCGCACTGCACCGAGCTGATGCGGGTAGACGCCGCTGTAAAGCCGACAGAGCGCGAGCGAGTGGAGATCCCCGTGCTCTATGGCGGTGAGTGGGGCTTAGACTTAAGCGAAGTGGCTCGTCGAGTAGGATTGACTCAGGAGGAAGTAGTCGAGCTGCACGCGCAGGTTACCTACACCGTCTACATGATCGGTTTTATGCCGGGATATCCCTATCTCGGGGGATTAAACCCGCGCCTATCCTTGCCGCGGCTGGCGACGCCGCGCACAAAGGTGCCGGCGGGTTCGGTGGCCATTGCGGAACTCCAAGCAGGCATCTACCCGCTGGAGAGCCCGGGCGGCTGGCATCTTTTGGGTCGTACGCCGCTTAGACTATACAGACCGGACTGTTCGCCGCCGGTGCTGCTAAAACCTTGGCAAAGTGTGCGCTTTAGGCCTGTCACGCTCGATGAGTACACGCATATCCAGGCGCAAGTGGCAGCCGACGTATACATACGAATACGTCCCACTAGTGACGCGCGAGGTGGAAACATGAAAACACTGCTCGTTCTCGCCGGAGGGCTGCTGACGACAGTACAGGACTGCGGGCGGCAGGGCTTGCAAGCATTTGGCGTGCCCGTGTCCGGCGCCATGGACACCTACTCATTGCAGTGGGCCAATAAACTAGTGGGAAACGACCGCTCCCTCGCCGCGCTGGAGATGACCATTCAGGGGCCCCTCCTGCGTGCTAATGCGCGGATGCTGGTAGCTTTAACGGGCGGGAAGTTTGCAGTAACGGTAAATGGGAGCCCTGCGCCGCAGTGGGAGGCTATCTGTCTCGCGCCGGGGGACGAAATGGCTTGCGGTGCCGCAGTGCGAGGCGCTCGCGCCTATCTTGCTGTCGCCGGGGGTTTCGGGGTGCCGCCGGTGATGGGGAGCCGCTCTACTTTCTTGCGCGGCCAAATCGGCGGTTTCGCCGGACGCGCGCTGCGCGCGGGGGACAGCTTGCCGGTGGGTGAATGCGAGGACCGCGCTCTGCTTGCCGGAAGCTTCACGCCTAGGTCACTACTCGCGCCTGAGCCCTCGGCAGTTAACACCGTGCGCGTTATGCTGGGGCCGCAGGACAATCTCTTTACGCGTGAAGCAGTGCTGGAACTTGAGCAGGGGGAGTACGCAGTCAGTGCGGAGTCCGATCGCATGGCCTACCGGCTGCAGGGCAGACCGCTGCTGCGTCAGACAAAGGCAGATATGTCAGACAAAGGCAGATATTGTGAGCGACGGCGTAGCGCCGGGAAGTATTCAGGTGCCGCTAAGCGGGCAACCGATAGTGATGTTGGCCGACAGGCAGACTATCGGGGGATACCCTAAAATTGCCACGGTAATCGGTGCGGATTTGCCGCTGCTTGGGCAGTTAAAGCCCGGCGACAAACTAAAGTTTATGGTCGTCACTTACAGCCATGCGCTTGCGCTCTGGCGCGAGCAGGCGATTAGGCTTGAGGAGCCGCCTAGCCGTGTGAGGTCGCGGCGTGAGCTAAAGCTCAAGATTGCGGGGGAGGAGTTCCATGTTCAAGCAGGGGAGGTTGCCTTGTGAGCGACTACGCCAAGCTAAGCCCTAAGCAACTCCGGGCGCTGATGCGCAATGGACACTACACGCAGCCGACAGCCGGCCTAGCCTTGGGGTACGCGCAAGCGAATTTGGTTATCCTAAAACAGGAATTAGCCTTTGACTTTTTGCTCTTCTGCCAGCGTAACGCACAGGCCTGCCCCGTGCTTGAGGTGCTGGAGCCGGGGTGCTTTGAAGCCAAGTTCTTGGCGCCCGGTTCTGACTTGCGCACAGACTTACCACGCTACCGGGTGTTTCGTGACGGCGTCCTCATGAGCGAGCCCCTTGACATCACCGCTCTCTGGCGAGGCGACTTCGTAAGCTTTTTGCTTGGCTGTAGCTTCTCTTTTGAGGCGGCCTTAGTTGAGCAAAGCTTAGAAGTGCGTCATATCAGCGAAGGACGCAATGTGCCGATGTATGTGACCAACATTCCTTGTCGGGAGGCCGGGGTATTCAGCGGCCCACTCGTGGTCAGCATGCGCCCCTTTGCAGCGCGGGATGTGGCGAAGGCAGTGCAAATCACCGGTCGCTACAGGGCTGTGCATGGCGCTCCCGTACACATTGGCGACCCCGCGGCACTTGGCATCAAGGACATCGCGCGGCCCGATATGGGCGAGGCGGTGACTGTCCACGCAGGCGAGCTGCCGGTTTTCTGGGCCTGCGGCTGTACGCCGCAAGCCGTAGTCATGCAGTCTAAGCCGGATTTAGTCATCACTCACGCTCCGGGGCATATGTTCGTAACGGATCTAAGGGATAAGGATTTAGAGACAATCGGAGGTATGGTATGAAAACCGTACGGTGGGTAGCACTTGGCATGATGTTGCTTGTGCTCGCTGGGTGTCAGTGGTTGCGGCCCGAACCGGGACCGCAGACCTTCACGATTTCCTCCTTTGCTTGGCTTCCGGCGAACGAAGGCTTAATTGTAGCGAAGGACGTGGCCGGTGAACAGCGGCTCTGGCTGGTGGGAGCGCCCGGCAGGGGACCGCGCAGGCTGACGAACGGAGAACACGCGGAGTTTGACCCTGCCGTAAGCCCCGATGGCCGCCAAATAGCATTTATCGGGTACACAGCACAAGCGAATCGGTTTCTTGCGCTCTATGACCGCACGACGAAAGCCACCGTGAGACTCGACCTAGAACTCGGTGGCGCGGATCCCGCTTCGCTTATGTT
>QLUB01000109.1 GCA_018725205.1 candidate division NPL-UPA2 bacterium | reverse complement strand
AAGCATTCTTAGCCCGACAATTTGCAGTCCCTTGCGCTCAACGCGCGACACGATTTCACCCATAAGCCCCCTCTGAACAGCGTCAGGCTTGATCAGGCATAGTGTTCTTTCCATCGCAAATACGCCCCCCGCTCACGTCTTATACTAAGTTGCAATCTAACGATCACTCCGGCTTTCATTGGATTATAAGTATGTTATTGAATGCAACTTAGCATTAGTCAGCGCTAGTTCCGCTACGGCCTTAGTGTGCGGCTATTGTGCTTCCTCACATAGGTTCTTGATGGCGGCAAGCATTCCTGCACTATTCTCGCGCACTTTTTTCTTGAGCAGCGGATTTAAGAGAGCCGCGAGCATCGGGACGCCAAATTCAAAGTCAACTGTCAATAAAACGTTGACAGCGTCGCCATTTGAGCTGAGCTGCCACTTGCCTTCGAATTTTTTTAGATCTCCACTTAACTGCACGTATTCAATGCGGTAGTCGTCGGGGTAAAACGTATCGCGTTCACGCCAAGCGATAACACGGCCGTCGACGTTGCTGACCCATTTGCTGACTGTCGTGTTGTCAGAACGCTCTTCAATGGTAACGCTTTGCAAGTTGGGCATAAACTTCGGGTAGCTCGCCATGTCGGAAACAATCGCCCAGATGCGCGAGATGTCGCCCTTGATGGTGGTATCAACTTCTACGTAAGGCACACGCTTCCACTCCTTTACAAATCCTCGGCTAACTCAACAGCCGAGGTGATAATGCTTTCCCATACACGGATAGCCCGCTCTACTTCAGCAGCCGTAATAACTAGCGGCGGCTCGATGCGAATTACTTTTGGATTGTTCAGCGTATAGGCCGCGAGGATTTTGTTGTTTACCAATTCGGAAATGGCAAAGCCTGCATACCCCTCATGCGTGAATTCCAGCCCGATGATCAGTCCTTGTCCGCGTACCTCTGCGAGAACACCCGGGTAGCGTGCTTGCATTGCCCGAAGTGCCTCAAGGAACCTCATACCCATTACGGTAGCGTTCTCACACAAGTTTTCGTCGCGCGTGACCAGAATTGCGGCGATAGCCGCCGCGCACGCCAAAGGATTGCCGCCAAAGGTGGATGTATGCAAGAAGGGTGCATCAATAAAACTCTGCCACAGGTGGGGCTTAGCTACAATCGCACCAATCGGCATTACTCCACCGCCTAGTGCCTTTGCTAAACACAGGATATCCGGAACAACGTTTTCGTGCTCGACAGCAAACATTTTGCCGGTGCGACCCATGCCGGTCTGCACTTCGTCGACTATGAGCAGCACACCTTTCCGGTCGCAGATTTCGCGTATAGCGGAGAGATAACCGCGTGGAGGTACGATGACGCCCCCCTCACCCTGAATAGGCTCGACGATGACGGCGGCCGTATCCTTGTCGATGGCGGTCTCGATGGCTAGTGCATCCCCAAAGGGAACATGGGCAAAGCCGTTTAGGAGAGGCTTAAAGGGTTCGCGGAACAATTCGCGCCCCGTCGCGCTCAGTGACCCCAACGACTTCCCATGGAAAGCTCCCTGGGTGGAGATTATCCCCTGTTTGCCTGTAGCTACCTTTGCCAACTTGATCGCTGCTTCGACCGCTTCGGTGCCGCTGTTGCAGAAAAAAGAGTAAGTAAGGTCGCCTGGTGTGATCTCCGCTAAGAGCTCCGCTAGGTCGGCCATAGGCTTGTTTAAGAGAATCTTCGTAGGCATGGCCATGCGGTCAAGCTGCGCTTTGACTGCCTGAACGACTCGAGGATGAGAATGCCCCACCCCGTACATGCCGTAGCCACCCAACAGGTCGAGGTATTCGTCCCCTTTAAAATCAGTAACCGTACTCCCCCGCGCCGAGTGCTCTACTGTAGCCAGCCCCATGTAACGAAAAAGCCTAGCTAAACTCGGATTGACATAGCGTTCATACTTAGCAAGCGTTTCTTCGGCAATTACGTTGACGTCGTTGTCTACCACATTTTCCCCTCCTCATGCGTTAGCGATATCCATAAACTTCCAAGTTAAGAAAGTTCATTAATTAGATTGTACACCACTTGGTGCACAAAGAAAAGCGCATGCAAAGGTAAATGAGAGGTCTTCGTTTGGATAAATTTCCATGTGAAGACCTCTCAAACTAGGCGGCAAATATTAGGTTGACTAACATAAAGACTGGTCGGGCTGACAGGACTTGAACCTGCGGCCTCATGCACCCCAAGCATGCGCGCTAGCCAAACTGCGCTACAGCCCGCCGTTTGCTCATTATAGCTTAGAGTGCTGATTTACGCAAGCAGAAAATCCAATGCCTGACGTCCGCTAAGCTAGAGGATAATGGCGATTAGTCCGCCGCTGCCTTCATTAATGATGCGCTGGCCCTGCCGGATAATGTCGGGCTGATCTAAGGACATCTCCTCCAGACTCGGTGGAGCGATACCGTAGCCTTGGTTCCGCGCATCGCGGAACGCGTCGCGGATGCGGTCAAATTCGCGGTTAGACTGCGTCAATGAACGCATCAGCCTAAGAATGGTGTCTTGGCCCTTGATCTCCTGGCCGGCTGCCTCAGACAGGGCATCGTAATAGAGGTGCTCCGGAGCAGTAACCTCCACGCTGGCCACCCCTTTAGCTAGGTCCATGTTTTGCAGGAGAACTTCCTGTACGGCATCGCAGAGACTAAGCTCCAGAATGAGGCCATCTATGTCTCTAAGCCTACGCACGAGCTTCACGCCTTCGGCCACAGCTTCCTCTAGCTTAACTCTAAGCCAGTGCTTGTTGTCAAGCACGGTTATCCATGTGGGCAGAGCTACGTTAGCCTCACGCACCGGGAACTCGTACAGTGCTTCTTTCAGGATGGTGGCTATGTCCTCCTCTGTCATTTTCGCGCAGTTGACGGGCAACACCGCTTCGTCCGGAATGAACTTGGGCTCCACAGTCATAATCGTGCGACCGGCCCCGCTCTGCGGCAGCTCATCGCGCGTGCGATCCCTAACATGCTCGAACTTCTCCATGTGCACCCGCTCCCCCCCCATTCCAAACACCGCAAGGCCACCACCTGCAAGGCTTGGTCAGTACAATATATTCGGGAGGATTGCGGATATAACTAGGCATTTCTCAAATTAGGTATTCTTCTGTCTCGTTCTTCTTATTGCGCGTCATCAATCCCATGACGGCCTCGCGCGGATCGCGCCGGTTAAACAAAACATCATGCAAAGCTTCCGTGATGGGCATTTCTATCCCTTGGGCCTGCGCCAGCTGATACGCCGCGCGTGTCGTATTGACGCCCTCGATAACCATGTGAGTAGAGCTCTGCACCTGTGCGAGCGTCCTCCCCTGCCCTAGCGCCAAGCCGGCACGGCGGTTACGGCTGTGGGCACTGGTGCAAGTTACTATTAAGTCGCCCATACCTGACAGCCCGGCAAAAGTAGAAGCCTCGGCTCCTAAGGCTTTTCCTAGACGCACTATTTCAGTCATGCCGCGCGTCATGAGGGCGGCCTTAGTGTTGTCGCCGTACTCCAGCCCATCAATGACCCCAGCCGCAAGCGCGATTACATTCTTCAGGGCACCGCCTAACTCTACACCGATGAGGTCAGGGTTGGTGTAGACGCGAAAAGAATCGGTCATCAAAGCACGCTGCGCGGCTCTCGCCAACGAAACGTCCGGTGATGCAACTACTGCGGCCGAGGGAATCCCCCGCCCTACCTCCAAAGCGATGTTAGGGCCGGAGAGAACGGCCAGAGGATGAGCCTTGCCAAACACCTCGCTTAACACCAAGGACAAGCGCATATTAGTGCCAAACTCCAAGCCTTTAGCCGCACTAACTATGGGCGTGCCGCGCGGCAAGTGTACACACAGTAACCCGGCCGTGACCCGCACAAAAGCTGAGGGCACCGCAAGAATTACCAAGTCGCACCCCGCGAAGTGAGTAAAAGTGTCAACGGGGGTTACGTTCTCGGGCAGCCTAACTCCGGGCAGGAAGCTCGAATTAGCGCGGTGGAGGCGAATTTCCTCGCGCACCGCATCCTCACGCACCCACATTACTACCTTGTCTGCATTCTTGGCGACCACGGAAGCAAGTGCAGTGCCCCAGCCGCCTCCGCCTACGATGCCGATTTTCATAACTACTCCCCTAATCTCACCATAGCGAGTTTTACACCTTCTTGCGCGTCAGCAAGCGAAGGGAAGTACCCGAGAACCCGTACACCGCACGAATACGGTTCTCAAGAAAGCGCAGGTAGCTAAAGTGCATGAGCAGAGGGTCGTTGACAAAGAAAAGGAAAGTGGGCGGCTTGATGTCGGTCTGCGTCACATAGCCAATCTTAAGTTTCTTGCCGCGCACTTGCGGCGGAGGGGTCACCACTGTGGCTTCCGTAACTAGTTCCATCAATACCGAGGGGCGGATGCGCTTTGTCTGTTCAGCGTGCACACTAGACACCAACTCTAAGATCTTAAGTACGCGCTGCCCCGTTTTCGCTGAGACAAAGATGCAGGGTGCATACTCTGCAAACTGAAGTTCCGCGTAGACTTCCTGCGTGAACTTGTCGGCAGTCCAGTCATCCTTGACAACAAGATCCCACTTGTTGATGACAAAAATAATGCCTTTACCCTTTTCATGCGCATAGCCAATAATCTTTTTGTCTTGCTCAAGGACGCCTTCTGTAGCGTCTAACACCATCAAACAGATATCGGCCTTCTCGACCGCGCGCAGACTACGCATAACACTGTAGCGCTCGATATCTTCCTTGACCTTGGCTTGCTTGCGCAGGCCCGCCGTGTCAACAATCACGTACTTGCTGTTTCCCCGCTCAAAATATGTATCGACGGCATCGCGCGTCGTGCCGGGGAGATCACTTACAATGACGCGGTCTTCCCCAAGGATGACATTAACGAGGGACGACTTTCCTACATTGGGGCGTCCCATCACGGTGAGTTTCACTATGTCATCACTATAGCCTTGTTCGTCAGCTGCGGGGAGCCGTGCGACAATCAGGTCAAGCAGGTCGCCAATGTTTATGCCGTTGGCAGCAGAGATCGGCAGGGGTTCACCCAACCCCAGACGGAAAAATTCTGCGGCGTGGGGAAACAGTGCCGGCACATCAAGTTTGTTGGCGACCAGCAGAACCGGCCTCTGCGTATGGCGCAAGATGCGCGCTACTTCTTCGTCAGCCGCCGTCACACCTTGCCTGCCGTCCACGAGTAAGACAATGAGGTCGGCTTCCTCTATAGCCACCTCTGCCTGCAGGCGCATCTGCTTGAATATAACGTCCTCGGACAGCGTGTCGATGCCGCCGGTATCTACCAGCGTAAACCGCCTATCCGTCCACTCTACCTCCGCGTAGAGACGGTCGCGCGTAACCCCAGGTGTGTCTTCCACGATGGAGATACGCTTGCCCACCAAGTAATTAAATAACGTCGACTTTCCAACATTAGGTCGGCCGACAATAGCGACAAATGCCATCTGCGTTCACTGCTCCTTTCAACATACCCAAATGTGTTTAACATACTGGGTAGAGGTTAATAGAATTGTTCGAATGCCCGGTATCGCTGTCCGGGCTTCCTGCTTCATTCCGCCCGCTTGCTCCGAAACGTCGCCGCTTCG
>QLUB01000108.1 GCA_018725205.1 candidate division NPL-UPA2 bacterium | reverse complement strand
TGCTATGTGCTAAGTGCTATGTGCTAAGTGCCAATCGGGAGGTGAGGATGTATCGAAAAGCTCCTGTTTGTGCCTGACCTGCCGGGAGTGTACCAGATGAAAAATGAGCGCGGTGTGGTCATCTATGTAGGCAAAGCCAAGTCACTAAAGCATCGGCTCCGCTCGTATTTTCAAGCGGGCGCGGTGCAGGAAGCAAAAGTGCGGGTAATGATGCAGAAGGTGCGCGACTTCGAGTACATCATTACCGACACCGAGCGCGAGGCTTTGGTGCTCGAGAGCAACATGATTAAAGAGCTGCGGCCGCACTACAATATCCGCATCAAAGATGACAAGCACTACCCCTATTTGCGCTTATCGGTCAATGAGGCTTACCCCCGTCTGAGCGTGGTGCGACGCGTGGAAAAGGACGGCGCGCGCTATTTCGGGCCTTATCCTCACAGCGGGGTCATACGCGATTTACAGAAATTACTTAAGCGCATCTTCCCCTTGCGCACCTGCAACCGGGAGGTGGCTTTTGGCGTTTCCGCCGGGCGGCCGTGCCTACACTTTCACCTCAAGCAGTGCTTAGGCCCCTGTTTGGGCACAGTGACAACGAGTGAGTATAGTCAGATAGTAAAACGGCTTGAGTTGCTGCTGGAAGGCAAACACGATGCACTGCTAACTGGCCTGAAGCTGCAAATGGAGCAAGAGGCGCAGACACTTAACTTTGAACGGGCGGCGTTCCTCAGGGACCAGATGCGGGCTATCCAAGCAATCGTAGAGCGCCAGAAGTTTGACGCGGCGGAGCTCTTAGACCGCGACGTGGTAGGTGTGGCGCAAAGCCTAGACGAAGCCTGTGTGGCGCTGTTCCATATGCGCGAGGGCAAAGTGGTCAGCCGCCAGACGGTTTTCTTAACTGGCACCGCCGACCAAAGCAAAGGAGAGATTTTGTCAGCTTTTCTTGCGCAGTTCTACAGCTTTGGTCCGTCTATTCCACGGGAAATTGTTTTGGACGATACGCCCGTAGACATGTTGGACTTAGAGCAAGTCCTTGTCCGTCGCCGTGGCAGCAAGGCTACGCTTGTAGTGCCAAAACGCGGGGCCAAGAAAGCGCTTACCGCTTTGGCTTCACGTAACGCCCTGCAGGTGCTAGAGGAGCGCTGGCACCAGGTTAACGGCAAGAACGAACTTGCGCGGCGGGGGTTGATTGAACTTGCGCACTATCTTGGGCTGCCTTCACCACCGGAGCGTGTGGAGTGCTATGACATCTCAAACATTCAGGGCACCCTGTCGGTCGGTTCAATGGTGGTCTTTAACGCGGGTCTCCCCGGCAAAAGGGAATACCGCAGGTTTCGCATTAAATGGGTGGAGGGGGCAAATGATTTCGCCTCGCTGCACGAGGTCTTGACGCGTCGCCTAGCTGCCCACCGCGCCGGGGATGCCAAGTTTGCGCTGTTGCCTGACCTAATTATTGTGGATGGCGGCAGGGGGCAGCTTAACGCCGCACTTGACGCGCTCAGGCAAGAGGGCTACGAGCAGCTAAACGCAGTATCGCTGGCTAAAAGTGAAGAGCTGCTTTTTCTGCCGCACTGTGCCGAACCCGTTGCGCTGCCGCGAGATTCCCAGGCGCGCTACCTTGTGCAGCGCATTCGCGACGAGGCTCACCGCTTTGCTGTGAGCTTTCATCGGCAGCTGCGCCAGAAGACTGCGCGCGCTTCACAGCTTGAAGCTTGCCCCGGCATCGGCCCGGCGAGGCGGCAGGCTTTGCTTAAGCACTTTGGCGGGATAGAGAAGATGAGGCGGGCCTCAGTCGAAGAGCTTGCCGCAGTAAAAGGGATGACGCAAGCTGTCGCAGAAAGGTTAGCCGCAACTTTGCGTCTTAACTCGTAATACTTTCTTGCGTCCTTGGAGCAGGAAGAGCAGAGATGGCGTCGAATTATGTCGTTAGGACTGGCAGACCATTTTGTCGCGGCAGAATGGTCTTTTTTGCCCCCTGCATTGTATTGCGATTGAGGAGGCGAGGCTCTTGACCACTGACCGTATCACTTTACATAGGGCTAGCGCGCGCAGGGGGTTTAGTGTCATTTTCGATGAGCTGTGGGCGGCGTATTTGCCGCATATCGGTTCACAAGCGGCCTTGCTGTACTGCTTCCTGCAGTACTTGTCAGGCGGCGAGATACCTAATCCCTGCTCCAAGGAATGGGGTGACGAAGTGTGCCAGCCACTCGGCATGTCGGTGGACGAAAGCCACCAAGCTTGGGCTAGGTTACAGGAGATGTGCCTGCTTATCCCTGCCGCAGAGGGGTACGCCCTGTGTGACCCAAACCCGACGCCGCAGGCTAGGCCTGAATCCGAGCGCAAGCTGCTGGTTGACCTAGAGAAGTTGTTTGGCCGCCCCCTCAGCATGACGGAGATTACCCTAGCTCAGGAGTTCGAGCAAGTTTACGGGTGTGAGCTGGTCTTGGCAGCGGCCGCAGTGGCGGTCGAGGTGCAGGCCAGGAGCATGCCTTATATCCGCCAAGTGCTACTTAATTGGCAAGCCAAGGGCATCAGCACGGTGGATCAGGCGATAGAGGACACGGCGGAGTTTCGGCGTGAGAAGGCGCGCCGGCATGCCCGCCGGGGTGGACAAACCAAGCGGGCTGCGTCCCCGGTGCAAACTTCGCCGTCAGCCTCAACTTCTGTTACCTACGATGAGTCAGAAATAGTGCTGCGCCGAATAAAACGGAACGAAGCTGAAGAGAGGATGGACGGGGTTGGCTACTAAGAACGGCGGGCTTAGTCGGGTGTGGGAGGCCGTGACGCGGCGCGATGCGGTGCTTAGTGCTCATCCGCACTTGAGGGAGCTCGAAACGGGTGTGGCGAAAGCGATTAAGCGTTATGCGGCCGGGCAATGCGACGACAAAGCCGTCCGCTCCACTATGGAAGCCCGGCGCCTATATTTGGAGCGTCACGGCATTCCGCTTGAGTACGCGGAACCGCAGTGGGCGTGTGCGACATGCCAAGATGAAGGCTATATTCAGGGCGCGCCGTGTGTTTGCCGCCAGCAGGCCGAGTTAGACCGTATTGTGGCAAGCTCTAACTTGCCTAGTAAGCTCAGGCAACAGACCTTTGACAAGTTCGAGCTCAAGTGGTACTCGACGACTAAGAAGTCCCCGCAGGGAGTAACAGAGCGCACGTGCGCACGCGACGCTCTGCGAAGTTGCCAAGCGTTTGTGGCGCGCGTGCTTGAAGGGCGTGCCGACAAAGGCTTATTTGTTTCCGGCGGAGTAGGTTTAGGGAAGACTTTTTTGCTGAGTGCTATCTGTAACAGCCTCACCGAAGCGAGCGTCCCCACTCTGTATGTCGTGTTTAGTGACCTGATTGCGGCTATTCGGGATTCCTTTAACCCGGAAAGCACTCAGTCCGAGAGCCGTATTATGAACGCGACTAAAGAGGCGCGCGTTCTGGTCCTAGATGACTTAGGTGCTGAGCACGTCACCGACTTTGTCACTAATCGCTTGTTTGACATCATTAACTTTCGCTGTAACCACAGCCTGCCGCTAGTCGTGTCGTCTAACCTTGGCGCGCCGCAGATTGCTGACCTCTATGGCCCGCGCATTGCGTCGCGATTGCTGGAAATGTGCGAACCCGTGACGCTCGTCGGCGAAGACATCAGATGGCAGAAACAGCGTTAATAATTTTAATCTAGGTCTTAAGTATATTGATTTAAGAGCAAGAAAGTGTTATCTTGTGGGTAGATAGAAAGGAGGTCTACCATGCGTAAGCCAGTTCCCGGATTGTGCCCGATTTGCGGCGACAGGCTTTTTGTTACTAAGCTTCATTGCCATCGTTGTGCGACTAGCATCGAGGGTAATTTTGAGCCCTGCCGCTTTTGCTCGCTTTCGCCTGAGCACAAAGTTTTCCTCGAGGTGTTTGTGAAGTGCCGGGGCAACATTAAAGAGGTAGAGAAAGAGCTCGGCATTTCTTACCCCACGGTGCGGAACCGCCTAGACGGCGCGCTGGCAGCGATGGGCTTTGGAGCCGAGGGCTCAAGTGCGCAAGCGGACCCCTCAGCGCGGCGCAAAGAGGTCTTAGACGCTTTATCGCGCGGCGAGATTAGTGCGGATGACGCAGTCAAATTACTGCGCACGTTACGCTAATGTTTAGGTTGCCAAACTTCTTCTTGGTAGTTATGGTCAAGCCAGTAGCATGGCGCTTCCCCCTGATTCTCCCTGTGCCGCTCTTTCTTGTGGACGAGCTACTGGAGATTGGTGAGACTGCCTACTACTTCCTTGGCCGTAAACATGTCCCGCGCAAGTGGCGGGAGACAGCAAGCAGGGGTATAGAAGGAATGCGCCGTGTTTGGCGCAGTATCCGCCGCGCGGGGACCTTTACGCTGGTAGACGTAGAGGCAAGTGGCGTGCGGGTATGGGTGCGCCTGTTCTAAGGTGGATAGTTAAACAGAACTTTAATAAAATGAATATATATATTGACATTATTAAAGGGAAGGCATAGAATTGGCTTGAGGGGAGGGTTAATTGTGGAAAACGAAAGACTACAGATTCTTAAGCTGGTGCAGGAGGGGAAAGTTACACCTGACGAGGCCACGAAGCTCTTGCAGGCGCTAGAGGGAAAGAGTGCGGACAAATCTGTTACGACTAGCAGTGGCAAGATGCTCCGCATACGCGTCACGGAAAGTGGGGGAACCAAGGTAAATCTGAACTTGCCCATGTCCATAGTCGAGGCAGCGGTGGACCTAGGAATTAAGTTTGTGCCTGGGTTTGTGGATGAGTTTGTGCCTGGGTTTGTGCCTGGGTTTGTGAATGATGAAAAACTGCGCGGGATTGACCTTACAGCTGTGATGGAGGCAATCAAGCAAGGGCTTACCGGGAAAATTGTCGAAGTAGACAGTGAGGAAGCAAAGGTCGAAATTTCCGTGGAGTAGCAGTATACTGTAGATAGATTGGTAGCGGAGGGATTATGGCTATGGAGAGGCGCCTTTACCGTTCACGGTCACAGCGTATGCTAGGTGGAGTATGTGGTGGCTTGGCTGAGTATCTAAACACTGATCCTACGGTAATAAGGCTATTGTGGGTGTTTTTCGCCCTCTTGGGCGCAGGGTTCATCGCTTACTTCATAGCGTGGGTCATTGTGCCGGAGGGGGTTTAAGACGCCTATGCCAAACAAGTTCCTGTTGCGCGTTTTGTTTAACGGTGTCGGGCTCTGGCTAGTCACCGAGTACCTAGTGCAAGGCATCAGCATCACATCGACCCAGTCACTAGCTATAGCGGCGTTGGTGCTCGGAATAGTCAACGCCATAGTCCGTCCCATCGTGATTATCCTATCGCTGCCCCTTAACATCCTCACGCTGGGGCTGCTGACACTCGTCATCAACGGCCTGATGCTCAACCTCACCGCAGCTCTCGTGCCCGGCTTCTACATTGCAGGCTTTTGGACGGCGGTGTGGGGGGCAATCGTGCTGACGGTTATCAGTTATGTGCTGACCGCACTGCTGGTGGATAGGGAGAGGTATTAGGGCGCAAATGCGGGTGGACGGTTGACGGTTGACGGTTGACGGTTGACGGTTGACGGTTGACGGTTGACTGTTGACGGTGGACGGGGGACG
>QLUB01000107.1 GCA_018725205.1 candidate division NPL-UPA2 bacterium | reverse complement strand
GCGCGAAAATCCGGCGTGGACGGTTTCTAGGCTTTGCTGTAGAGCCAAAGCAAAGGCATGGTTTCGAAAGTCAATCTGCGGATACTTGGTGAGCATCCTCTGCAGCGTTTGGAGGGAGCCGGTGTAGGTGGTATATCGGGTGAGATGGTGATGGGCGACACGTCAGGGGCAAATTCCACGGCCGCCAAGCCAGAGATACCCATAGCTAACACGCGATGTGGCTCATGGGTGATGACGCGGTCCATCGTGTACTCCAGCAGTTCAATCCAGTAGGCGCGCTCCCCAAGCGCTTGGTAAGCGGGTAGACCTCCCTTGAGCAGCAGCATCCAAAACACGCTACCTGCTGTCTCCGCCCTCTCTGCGGATAGAAGCAGCGGCCCGAGGGTACCCCCTTGGGCCGGCGCAAATACTGGTGCGTAGTTTGGCGTAAGCACACTTACCCATGGCCACAGTGATACGGCCAACAAGAGCCCTGTGAGCGCCGCAAGGCAGTACACGGCTGCTCTGTGGCGCAGTACTAGCACTCGCATGCTCCACCTCCCGCCTACTATCTATATGTTACGCGCGCGGAGGTGATTATGGAAGTTCGCGGATTAACCCAATCGGCGTCTGTTCACGCGACTGGCCTAGGGGGTTATCGCGCAGGATGTCGCGTAGGGGCATGCGCTTGACGTGCTGGCTTGATACACCCATGATGTCCTGCCCAAGATCGTTGATGTCCACAATCGCCGCTTCGAGCAGAGTCCTATCTTTTATGGCCTTGGCCACAGCATGTGGGTCGCGGGGGCCAAGCACAACACAGCGGTTATACGGCGGAATGACGAAATTGCAGGGCCCGTCAATAGCGCGGGCCTTGTCCCCGGCGATGCGATCTCTTGGAGGTCTAATCTGGGATGCAAGGCCACATTGATGCCCCCTGCAATCACCTTGGCCATGCTCTCAATCAGTGCGTCTATCTCTTTTGGAGTCACCACGAGGTCGCCGAGATGAGGCGACAACACCTCCGCAATTAGTTCCGAGCGCATGTCATCACTCAGCCTTAGGCCATTCCTCTTGCCGCCCGCTGCTGTCACCGCCGCATCCAGCGTAGCGTGGGCTATGGTTGCGGCATACACCACGGTGGGCACGCCGAGGGCAATCACTGGGACGCCCAAAGTTTCTTTAGACAAGGCCTTGCGCCGATTGCCAATCCCAGAGCCTGGGTTAATGCCGGTATTGGCCATCTGGATGGTCGTGCCCACTCTGCCGACGTGATGCGACGCCAGTGCGTCGATGGCCACAACCACGTGCGGCTTGACTTTTTCCACCACACCGGTGATAATCTCATACGTCTCAATCCCTGTAAGGCCGAGCACCCCCGGTGCCACGGCACACACCGATGCTAGGCCGTCCGTGTAGGACTCTGGGGCATGTGACAAGAGATGCCGTGTAACTAACAGCTCATGGACTACTTTTGGGCCCAGCGCGCCCGGAGTCACATTCCAGTTGCCGAGCCCCACAACCAGCGTGGTCTTTTGCTCTGCGGGTGGAGGCAGGAGACGCGCAAGTTCCTCTGCGATAGTGCAGCTTAACGCGTAGCGCAGGTCGGCATCCCCCTCGTGAACTCCCGGACACTCTATCGTTACGTAGGTGCCCTGAGGCTTGCCAAGTGCCTTTGCGCCATTGTCGTCTTCCACTACCACTCTAGTGATGTGGCCGTAGGCGAACTCAACCCTAGTCACTGCCACGCCTGCGCCCGGAGATTCTGCGTTCAAGCGCTCCACAGCTAGGTCCGTTCGCACAGAGATATCCTGCTCGACTGGAGTCCTCGGCCTTCGCCGCATGTGTCACATCCTACCTGATGGCCGCCACGAGAGCGCCCATTAAAGTGGCCCGAACTCCAGGCAAAACCATGGCCACCACCCACAGGGCAATGGCAGAAACGACGAAACGCATAATTCCTCCTATCAATCCTTGTCACCTCCCTTTTTTTCTGCTAGAATTTGAGGGACACGCATAGTGTAACCGCTAGCTGATTCTGGTATCCATCCGTTGCCACAGTCTGCCGGCTCTACTTTGAGGAGGTGAAACATAGGTGGCTAACACGAAGTCTGCACTTAAGAGAATCAGAACAACCGCAAAACGCAGATTGCGCAACCGTACTGTGAAGTCGACGGTCCGCGCTGCTGTTCGCAAGTTCAACGATCTCACGACTGCTCCGGCTCTGCGCACAGCCATGAGCGCTTTAGATAAAGCTGTCAGCAAGGGCGTTCTGCACCGCAACACCGCAGCTCGTAAGAAATCTCGCCTCGCTCAAAAGCTTAACAAGCTCACGGTCAATCAATAGCGACCAACTGCAAAAAAAGCTGCCCCCACGCGGGCAGCCTTTTGGCTTGTTTCAGTCCGGTTAACTGCTTGTGACAAGCATCTCTAGCGCGAAAGCAATGTCACCTCGGCCGCTTTTGCCTTTGTTGTCGATCTCAAAGCAATTCGCGAGCATCTCGCGCAGTTTTTCGGGAGCGTAAGTGCGCGCCGCCGCCACAAGTTTCCCCGCCACAAATGGATGCCCGCCTAAGGCCTTTGCCACTTCCTCCCCGTCAACGCCTTCGTCCAGCATCTCGCGCGCTATAGCCATCTGCCTGATGTGCCGCGCTAACACCGAGAGCACCATCAGGGGTTCTTCCCCATCCTGCCAGAGCTGCCTAAGGTGCCACAGTGCTTCTGCCTTTCTGTGCTGGCTAAAGGCATCGGTAAAGAGAAACGCTTTAGCTTCGGCGGAGCGAGGCGTAAGGGCAACGACATCGTCTAAGGTAATCGCTCCTGTATAGCCCTTAAAAGCAGCCAGTTTCATCACTTCTTGCCAGACCTGGCGCATGTGAGGGGTCTTTTCGTCTACTCCAATCAGCGCAAGCAACTCGGCAGCGGCCTGCGGCGCTATGGTAACGCCTAAGCGCTTGAGTTCCTTGTATAGCACGGACTGCGCATCTCGCACAGCGTCAACGCGCTTAGCTGAGCTAAAGTCGTAGACTGCGCCGCACTTCTTCGCTGCCGCCGTGATCTTCATCCGCATGTTCACGGCCGTAGCCGTACAAATTAGGGTAATGTCCGGAGGGAAGGCCGCGAAAATGCGGTGTAGCTGCGCTAGATCGTCCCCTGTCTCCTCTATGGCCTCCGCATCTGCTTGGCGCGCGCCCTTGCTCTGGCGGGGAGCGAAGTATGGGCAGTTCTCTACACGCACCACCTTTCGCGCGGCCATAAAGGGGGGTGTATGCAGCTCTTGCACGAGACGCGCAAGAGAAATGCCGCGCGCATCCAAATCGACCACATTAAAAGGAAGTAGTGGAGCATCTATGTCTTTTGACGCCGCAGCAGTAATCGCCTTGGTCGCCTGTTCGATATACCACTCCTCAATGCCATAAAGGACATAGACCGACAATAGCGGTCTGGATCGTAGGTCCTTCTGCAAGGTTTCGTAGAGCGTAAGTGCGGACACGTTGCCACCTCCCATACCGATAGACATAGACATGATACGTTGTTGGCCGCACGCGAATACGAATGGCCCCGGCGTCCGTTCGCTTAACCATAGCTTGTACGGCATCTAGCCTAGCAACGACGCTCGGGTCGGGGTGACCGTACCTGTTAGGGCCAACGGTTACGACAGCCACAAGAGGACTAGTCGCGCGCAGAAACTCTGCCCCGGTGGAAGTGCGGCTGCCGTGGTGCGCGACCTTAAGTACATGAACGGGCTCAAGGTGAGGGCGTAGCTGTTGCTCGGCAGGTAACCCGATGTCCGCAGCAAACAAGGCTCGAAAGTTGCCCTCGGTAAACCACAAGACTACCGAGCGGTGGTTAAGGTCGCCTGTAGAGTCTTGCGATTGCCAGGCCGTAAGGCTTGTTCGGCCGATCTGCATACGGAAGCTGCCGTTGAGTGGTTTTGCGTGGGTAAAATCAGAGGCACCGTCTGGACCAATGTACACGCGGTCGACGTCTACAGCTGCTGCTAGGGGGCCCAACCCGCCTACGTGGTCAGCATGGGTGTGGGTTATCATGACCGCGCGTACAGTGTTTATCCCTTGCGAGCGCAGGTAGGGGACAACTACTCGGCTCGCTGCCTCTCTGGTTGCGGCATCAATGAAGTAGTGGCGCCCATGGATGGCGAGGTGAATCGCGTCGGCATTACCAACGGCGAGAAAAGTAATTGTTGTGTCCTTAGGATACAGCACAGTGGGCAGCACCAACAAGGTGCAGGCGGAAACCACGGCCAAGCTAACACCTGCTCTGCCCCATCTCTCACGCACCCAAGGTAACGCAGTTAATCCCACATAGTATAGTAGAATAGCAAAAACCGGTAGGCTAAGCAAATGATAGGAGGCAAACGGCAAATCAGCAATTGTGTTGACGAGCAGCGAGGTAAATCCTGCAAGGTGGTTAAAGAACCAGACCAAGGCATCTCCCACCCCGGGCAGCGCACCAAACACGCCAATGATAAAGGCTCCTCCGACTAGGAGCGACGACAAAGGCACAAGCGCTAAGTTCGCGGGCAAGCCATACAGCGGCCAAGCGTGAAAGAAGGCTAGCACCACTGGCGCAGTCGCCAGTTGGGCCGCCAAACTGGTAGCCACAATTGCCTTGACTAGCTTGGGTGCGGGCAACCAAGCCAGAAGACTAGGTGTAAGAAGAAGCAGGCCTGCTGTGGCCGCAAAAGACAAGATAAACCCGGGGTCGGCGGCACCAAGCGGCATACTGAGAAGCATGGCTGCAGCAACTAGCGCGAGAATGTTAATGGGCTCGGTGTCCCGTAACATCACTTTGGCTACGGCTCCCAAGGCAAAACTTAGCGCCGCGCGCCAAGCTGACAGCACACCCCCCAGGAGCAGCGCGTAGAGAATTGCGAACAGCGCAGCCCCAAGCAGCGATGTTTGAAAACCGGCAACCTTGCGCAGGCAAAGGTACAGCGCACCTGCTAGGATGGCCACATGCATCCCCGACACCGACAAAACGTGATTGACTCCCGCTTTGCGCCAAGCATCTTCTTCGGCCCGCGTAAGACCACGCCTGTCGCCTAACGCTAACGCCAAAGCCAAACCGCTAGGCCCGTTCTCTAGCTGCTCGATGTTGCGCGCCATGGCGAAGCGCACGCGGGAGAGCAAAGTGGGGCGAAGCAAAGCTTTCGTTTGCACACTGCGCGCAAAAAGAAGTCCGGCCACCCCCTGCCGTTCTAAGACGGCTGCGAAGTCTAGCTCGCCGGGATTAAGCGGGGGGCGCGGTTGCCGCACCTCTCCGGTTACGGCGAGAATCTGCCGTTCGCCCCAAAACTCCTCCGCATACATTTGCAGCACCTGACCGTTAGCTTTAATTCTGACCCTGCCGCGAAAGCTACCGCTGTCTAAGCGTATGGGGGTATCGAGCGTCATTACCTCGGCTGTAAAGTGCGCATGGTCGCCCATAGATACCGGTGGTAAAAAATAGGCGCGGGCAAAGCCTAAGGAGAGGCAAGCTAGCGCGCCCAGAATGAGCATCAAAATGCGGCTTCGAGAACCCCGCCATCCATAACAACGCCACAGAACAGGCACAAGTGGCAACAGCAATACCCAATAAGCACTATGTACAGCTGCGCTAATCC
>QLUB01000106.1 GCA_018725205.1 candidate division NPL-UPA2 bacterium | reverse complement strand
GCGTCAGCACAAGACGAGACACCTCCCGCTGACGTGGTAGTAGAATTCGCGCGCGGGCGCGTACTGACGCTAGAGGAACTGCCACCAGAAGAAGGGCGGGGCGAAACGGGGTTTGAACTGCGCGAGTTTGACGTGCAACTCGAAGTGCTGAGCGGCACCCTGCGCGGTCAAACCGTGGACATTAGACATGTGCTCACCGGAACCCCGGCCTTTGACGTGGTCGTCATGCCTGGTCAGCGTGTGCTGATAGCGATAGAAAAGCTTGAGGGTGACGCTGTAGAGGTGGCAATTGCCGACCACGAGCGCGACCGCCATTTGCTGGCGTTAGTGATTGGCTTTGGCGCTTTGCTGATTGGCTTAGGCGGCAAAAAGGGGCTCTTTAGTCTTATCTCGCTTGCTCTCATCGGCGTCTTGATCATCTATGTGCTCATCCCGCTTTTGCTTCGCGGCTATAACCCGATTACGCTCGCCGTAGTAGTGGCCGCTGTAGCCACGGCTTTTACCACTATTTTAGTAGGGGGAGCTAACCGGAAGGCTGCCGCGGCCATTGTGGGCACAGTTGGCGGTCTGGTCGTGGCGGGAGTGCTGGCCATTGTCGTGGGCGGAGCCATCCACACTACCGGGCTAGCGGGTGAGGAGGCGCAGATGCTGGCGTTTATTCCCCAAGGGGTGGATTTTGACTTCCGCGGCTTGCTCATGGCTGGGATTATTATCGGCGCGCTCGGTGCCATTATGGACACCGGCATGACCATTTCGTCCGCCATATCTGAAGTGCAGCGAGCGAGCCCCGGCCTTAGGCGGAAAGAGCTTTTTTTGGTGGGCATGAATGTCGGGCGCGATGTTTCGGGCACCATGGCCAATACCCTAATCTTGGCGTATACGGGCGGTTCGTTGGCTTTGCTCCTCTTGGTGCAGGCATACGAGATTGAGTTTATCCGCTTGGTGAACATGGATTCCATTGCTAGTGAAGTGCTGCGAGCACTCGCCGGGAGCATTGGCTTAGTATCAGCCATCCCGCTCACCGCCTTGGCGGCGGCATTTTTGGCGCGAACAACAAAAAAGGCTGACTAAGTTTCGATATACAGCCTGTGCCACAACTGAAAGACTAGTATCGTCCACAGCCTGCGGCTGTGGTCGCTTTTTCCTGCGATATGCTCGGCCAGCATTTCTTGCGCGTAGTTCGTATTGACGTAGTGGCTTATACTAGAGCGCTTGAGTGTCTCTGCAAATCGCGCCTGCCAGTCGCGCTTAATCCACTCGCGTGTGGGCACAGGGAAGCCGCGCTTTGGCCGCTTGGCCACCTCTGGTGGTAACCAGTTAAGCGCTGCCTGGCGCAACACGTACTTCGTCATATTGCCGTTTACTTTAAGCTCTGGGGGAATGGTGGCCGCAAACTCCACTAAATGGTGGTCAAGGAAGGGGACGCGCAGTTCCAATGAATGGGCCATGGTCATACGGTCAGCCTTAACTAAGATGTCGCCCGCGAGCCAAGTGTTAAAGTCAAGGTACTGCATTTGTGCGATGTCGTCTAGCTCTTTGGCTTGCTCGAAGTAAGGGCGGGTAATGTCCGTAGGCAGCAAGCGCCTGTTTGCCCGCAAAGCGAGGAGCCTGTCCTTTTGCGCTTCGCTAAAAATAAGCGCGTTGCCAAAGTACCGCTCCGCCAGTGGAGTAGACGCGCGCCGCAAATAATCTTTCCCCTTTACCCCTTCCGGCAGCATGCGACCGATCGAGGCAAGCAGCGCCCGCATGGGAGAGGGAAAGCGGGCGAACTTGCGCACCTCGCCCGGTTCCCGATAAATACCATAGCCGCCAAACACCTCATCCGCACCTTCGCCAGACAACACGACGGTGATGTCCTGGCTTGCGCGCTTCGCTACAAAGTATAGAGCGCAGGCGGCGGGGTCGGCCACAGGCTCGTCCATATGCCAGATAATATCCGGGAGTGCCTTCCACATGTCCTCGGCGGAGACACGCACTTCGTGGTGATCCGTAGCTAGCGCGTGGGCGGTGTATCGCGCTTCAGGCAATTCATCGTATTTCGCTTCCGCGTACCCTACCGAGTAAGTAGAGAGGTCCCCCATTTTGCGCAGCAAAGCGACAATCACACTTGAGTCCACGCCGCCTGAAAGAAATGCGCCGCGCGGGACTTCGCTCATCATGTGCATCCTTACTGCTTCCGTCAGTAAGTGCTCGGTACCCTCTACGAAGTAAGACGCGGGCTTGTTTTCTGGGCGAAACTCCAGTTGCCAATACTTGTTAAGCGAGAGCTGCCCGTCGCGGAGCGAGAAATAGTGGGCGGGGGGGAGGCGTCTAATGCCCTTAAACAAAGTAGCAGGGTCGGGCACAAACTGAAAGGTAAAGTAGTGCTGTAAGCTGTCCTCGTCGACAGCGCGCACCACGGCGGGATGTTCGAGAATCGCTTTGGCCTCAGAAGCATAGATAAACGCGCCGCCTTGCCTAGTGTAGTACAAAGGCTTAATGCCAAAGCGGTCACGCGCCCCGTAGAGGGTTTTCGTCGCAGTGTCCCAGATCACGAAGGCAAACATGCCGCGCAGCAACTTAATGCACTCTATGCCCTGCTCTTCAAACAGGTGTAAGATCACCTCGCTGTCCGTATGCGTAGCAAAGCGATGGCCGTAAGCCACAGCGAGGCATCCTCATTGCAGAGTGGCTGATGCCCCGCCGCAACGTCAATAATGCTGAGGCGCCTAAAGCCTAGCGCTACGTCATCATCCACAAACGAGCCGAAGTCATCCGGCCCTCTGTGGGCAATGGCCGACATCATTTTGGTCAGTACGCCCTTTTTTTCGTCTAAACTCAGGCGGGTGTCAAGAAATCCTGAGATACCACACACTTAGTTGTCCTCCTTTTTGCGGCTGACTGCTACCGCGCCAACAATTAAAGCCATCCCTGCCCACTGCCAAACAAACATACGCTCACTTAGCAGCACGGCGGCAATAAGGACGCCCGAAAGCGGTTCCGCAGCGCTTAAGATGGCAGTGCGCGACGCGCCAATCGATTTAATCCCCACCACGTACAGTAGTATGGCCAGCACGGTGCAGACGATAGCAATGCCGAGGCCAACCAACCACATCTTAGCCGTCAGCTCGCCCGTTAACATATATAGCGGCGGGTTAAGCATACTTAGGAACAGCGCGCAAAAAGTTATGGAGTACGCCGAGACCACAACCGCGTCCAAAGTCCCGGTGGTTTTCTGGCCAATCAGCGTAAAAGCCGCGTAAGCACACGCCGAAAGGCTAATCCACAGTAATCCCACCGGGGCTAGAGGAGACCCGCCACCCGACCAAGAAACTAAAGCTGCGCCCGAGATGGCCAAAAACACAGCGAAAAGCATGTACTTACTGGCCCGCTCACCCCATAAAACGCGCGCAAAAGTCAGGGTGACTAAGGGATGCATATAAAAGAAGATACCTACCAGCCCGGCAGGCATCAGCTCTAGAGCCTTAAAGAAGCCAAGCGAAGTCAGCGCGTAAGCCGCGCCTTGCGCTGCCAGACCAAAGAGCAGGGGACGGGATACACTGCCTTTATTCTTCCCGAACCACATCATTATACCCCACATGACAATTGCTGCGACAGTGAAGCGCACGGTCAACAATCTAAGCGGCGAAAAGCCAAGGACATATCCCACTTTAGCGAAATAGCCGTTAAACCCGAAAAAAAAGGACGACAACAACACCGCCCCAAGCCCCACTGCCAGTTGAATCACCTCACGCTACCTTACGTTAACGACACCCCCATTGTAGCACAAGTGCTAGGCCAAAGCATGCAGCCTCCATCACTTGGCGCAATTTGTCGCTTTGTGTCGGAATGTTTGGTCCTAGATTCGGCAGGATATGCCGAAGGCGCGGGGAATGTACTATGGTGTGCATATTCTGCGGAAGACCCTACGCTTCCCGCCAAGGTGTTCTTTTGCAAGGACTGCGAATCTGCCGCAACAACTCATAAAACAACCAAACAATGATGCCCGCAGAGCATTCCTAGTGGGAATAGATTCTAAATGTGCTAAAACGGCCCTCCAGTAGTTTGTCAATACGACCGAAAGTCGTGGGTTTTCGTAGTGACGATGTTGGTATCGTCGTCCTTGGCGAAGGACTGAGAGGGATTAATATGAAAAAGGTAGTACTTACTTATTGCAGTGGAATCATTTTTGTACTAGAAAAGACGAGCGTTTTTGGGCAGCTTGTATCCTTTGGGACGACAGTCGCTGTGGGCGGGTTGGTGTATGCTCTGGGGCTTATTGTGCTTAAGGTAGAAGAAGTATGGACAGCCATTCGGTTGGGGATGGCCAAAATTGGTTTTACGCAGAAGTAGTTATCTTTTTAGGGAGTGATAGTGTGTCGATTCGCAAGGCGGTTATTCCGGCAGCTGGTTTTGGGACTAGGATGCTACCAGCTACTAAGGCCATACCTAAGGAGCTTGTGGCCGTGGTTGACAAGCCTGCCATTCAATACGTGGTTGAGGAGGTTGTAGCGTCCGGGGTTCGCGACATTCTCGTCATTACCGGGCGTGGTAAAGGCGCGCTAGAGGATCACTTTGACCGGGCGCCGGAGTTAGAGGCGATGCTTTTGAGCAGGGATAAAATTCAGGAGTTAACTAGTGTGCGCATTACGAGTAGCCTTGCGTGTATGCACCACATTCGCTAGCAAGAGGCTAGGGGGCTGGGGCATGTGGTCAGCTGCAGCAAGACTTTTGTGGGGGATGCTGAGGCGGTTGTTGGGCTGAAGCAGTGGAGACGGAGGCGATTGTTTTCAGACCGGTCGCTGGAAATCTACCGCACCAGCCACCCGTAATCCTGTCTGCAATCCACTACATAATCAACGTACACTGTCTGGTCCTTGATCTGATATACAATCAGGTACCATTTTTCTACGAACATCTTGTGATATTTATTCGGCGGGATAAATTCTGCCTCTAAAAACGGAAAACGTTCCGGCATTTGGTATAGGGAGCGAATGGCATCCATCAATTCATTCTTTGCCATGCGGGCGGCGGAAGGGTTTTTTTGCGCCATGAATCGGATATGGTTTGCCAGCATCTGACGGGCACGGCCGGAAACAATGACCTTATATTGAGGCTTGTTTTCCATGTTCCACCTCATCAAGCATGCTTTCCAGATAGTTGTCCAGCTCATCGGGTGTCACTCCGACGCGCCCGGCCAGACGATCTTCCTCAACGGACAGCAGTTCTTCGCGCAGGTTCAGCATTTTCTCACGGCGGACAAACGCAACTATATCCATAACCACAAGATCGCCTTCGCCGTTTTTTGTAAGGTACACAGGCTCGCCAGAGGACTTGCACAAGGTCGCAATTTGGTTGTAATTTTGCCTGATGCTTGCTGATGGTTTAATCTGCATGGGATCAACTCCTTATAGTAACATTCTGCTCGTATTATACCCCTTTCATGCCATGGTATCAACCAAAGCAAAGGCGAAAGCGGTGTGAAGCAGTGGAAGCAGTAGGGACGTTGTGCCACGAAGGCACAGTAGTGTAGCAAGAGACTGCTACATGAACTAAGCCGTGCTACACGAGAGATGAGGGCAGGCCCCTCGGAGCCGCCATACAGGTGGAGGCTTCAAACCACCTTAAGCTGCTGTGGTCAAAAGCCATGGTGG
>QLUB01000105.1 GCA_018725205.1 candidate division NPL-UPA2 bacterium | reverse complement strand
GGTAGGGCCGCCTGGCGAGCCGGTCAATCCCGAGCGTCGAGCGGCGGCAGGTAAGAGTCTGCTTGAGTTCCTGACAGTCTACTTCCCGCACTCGACTGGGCTCCAACCGTTCAGCCCGGACCACGGACCCATGATCCGCGAGATGGAACGATGCATCCGTCATGGAGGGCGACGGGTGAATGCTGTTTTCCGGGGTGCGGCGAAGACGACTATCAGCGAGAACTCCGCAATCTGGGCTGCGCTCTATGGTCACCGGCGGTTCATCGTGATTCTCGGTATGAATCTGGTTTCGTCATTGGGCAACATCGATAGCATAAAAGCGGAGCTATCCGAGAACGAGTTGCTCGCAGAAGACTTTCCCGAGGTCTGCAAGTACATTCGAGCGCTGGAAAACAAGCCGCAACGTGCGCCGCACCAGACCAGTAACGGGCGACTGACCCACATCGTCTGGCGGGCCGATACGGTTGTCTTACCCACAGTACCAGGCTCGCTCGCGTCCGGATCCATCATTATTGCCAAGCCGTATGGAAGGTCGCGTGGAGTCAAGTACAAGCGTCGGGATGGGACCCAAGCGCGGCCCGACCTGGTGATCATCGACGACCCCCAGGACGATACGAGTGCAGCGTCGAGGAACCAAGTCAAGAAGAATCTCTCGATTCTGCGCAAGAGTATTCTGCAGACGACGGGACACCATAGGAGTCTTGCTGTCGTGATCAACGCGACGGTAATCGCACACCATGACATGGTGGAGGAATTGCTGGATGACCCTGCTTGGCAGGGGCAGCGGATCCCGATGATCAAGAAATGGTCTGATGTCCATGAGTCGTTGTGGTTGAAGGATTATGCGAACATCCGTCGCAACTTTGATCGATCGTTTTCTGGCGACCAGGCTCGGGCACATGCTGAAGCCACGCAGTTTTATTGTGAACGCCGCGACGAGATGGACGCGGGCTGCGAGGTATCGTGGGAGCATTGTTTCACTTCCGGTGAGTTATCGGCCGTCCAGCACGCCTACAACATTTTGATTGACGACGGGGAGGAGACGTTTGCCAGCGAATATCAGCAGGAGCCATTCCAGCCGGGCGAGCACGGGCTACTACAGTTGACCACTGAACAAATAGTGGTGAAGTTGACGGGGCTGGAACGTGGCGTCGTGCCGAAGGCGTGTCAGCACGTCACGTCTTACGTCGATGTGCACGAGCGGTTGCTCTACTACGTGGTCGGTGCCTGGTCCAACGACTTCGGTGGCTCCTTGATCGACTACGGTACATATCCCCGTCAGCCGACGAGCTACTTTTCGCAGAGTTCCGCGCCCGTGTCCATGGCAGTCGCGCATCCAGGAGCGACCGAAGATGCCTGGATACTGGCCGGTCTGACTTCGCTTTGCGATTCGCTTCTCAGGAGTCAGTATCGACGCGAGGACGGTGCACTTCTGCGGATTGGCCGTTTGCTGGTCGATGCCAAGTGGGGGCAGAAAACGGAGTTGGTCAAGCAGTTTTGCCGGCGGCATCCGCAGGGTGGCTCGATTGTGTTACCATCGATTGGTCTCGGTCTGGGGCCGACTCGCAAAATGTTCTCTGACTACAGGCCGGAAACTGGGGCGACGATTGGCCTGAACTGGCGTCTGTCCACACAGACGGACGGACACCGTATGGTAACGATCGATGTAAATTGGTGGAAGACTTTCACTGCGACGCGGCTGGGGATGTCGTTGGGGGCGCTCGGCGGTTGGGAACTGTTCGGGCGATTACCGAAAGAACACTCACTTTTTGCGGACCATTGTGTATCAGAGGAGCCGAAAACACTTTTGCATAAGGAGTCGAAACGCGAGCGGACAGTGTGGGAGTGGAAGCCGGGGCGACCGGACAATCACTGGTGGGACTGTCTCGTGGGGAGTGCAGTGGCGGCGTCAATGCTCGGCGCGGTTCCGGCAGGACTGGAGCCAGCCAGGAAACGGGTGCCCCCTTTGGAGAGGCCGATGATGGCGGAACTGGCTAGGATGCGTCGATGACCGGATTTCCACCACCAGATGACCGTCCGACGATGGGCGAGCTTGCCGGGAAGCAGATTGAGGAAGGCAAGGTCCGCCGATGCCCAGCCTGTCATCGACGACTGTTCTATGTCACAAACACCTGGACCCTTGCGGACGGTACCATACGCCGACTGCGAAAATGTTCGGCGTGTGGGTATGTGATTGATTCGCGGGAGGTGTACGATAAGTAGTTGCCACATCTGACAATTCTGTTTGCTTCTTTTTTTCTTTCTCCTTAGATTTGAATAAACGATCAGACCGGGGCGACGCCAGCGGATAGCTACCCTGGCGAAATATCGCAATCCAAAGGCCGCGCGGGGCCGTGCACCCGCGCGGCTTTTTTTTTGCTCGCCCCGAGTCGGTCGTTTTTGAGGAGCTTTCCCATGTCAGTTGTGCTCGAGAACGTGATCCAGAAAACGGCGACGGAACCAGCGTCTGTGTCGGTGGACGGTAGTTCGGTAACAGCACAACGTGTTGCCGACCAGATCAAGGCCGATCGGTATTTGGACGGGCAGAGGGCAGTGACGAAAAATCATTTTGGACTGCGTTTTGTAAAACTTGAACCCCCGGGCGCCGGATGAGTGTTTTCAGCAAAGTTCGTAGATTGTTCCGGCGCAGGCCGTCTATTCGCGGCACGTATGATGCCGCGAAGATCGGCGGCCAGAACGTCCAGCATTGGCTGGCCTCCGACGCATTGGATGCGGACACGGCGAACAGCCTTGGCGTCCGGCAGCGGATCAGTCGCAGGTCTCGATATGAGATCAGCAACAACGGGCAGGGGCGGGGCATTCAGCTCACACAAGCCAATTATGTGATCGGTCGGGGTCCGAAGTTACGGATGCAGACTGGCAGTTCTCCCTTCAACTCCATGATCGAGTGGGTTTGGACGCGATGGACGTCCGAGGTGAAACTGGCCCGCAAACTCCGCACGGCGATAAAGGCAAAGGTAAGTGATGGAGAGGCGTTCCTTATCATTGTTCAGAACCCTCGCCTAAAACACCCGGTCAAACTCGGGTTGCAAAGTGTCGAATGCGAGCAGGTGACGACGCCGCACCTCGGGCCGTTGGAGCCGAACAAGATCGACGGTGTGGAGTTTGACGAGTTCGGCAATCCTCTTTTCTATCATGTGCTCCGCTACCACCCGGGTAGCTCGTGGGGGGGGCTAGATTCGACGCCTGAGCGGATACCTGCCGAGTTTGTCCTGCACCTGTTTCGGGAGGACCGCCCGGGGCAGCATCGTGGTGTTTCAGAACTTCATCCCTCGCTGAATCTTTTCGCTCAGGCACGTCGCTATCGCGAGGCCACGATCAGCGCGGCTGAGAACATTGCCAACTTTTCGCTGTGCCTACGGACTCAGCAAACCCCCAGCGAGGGTCCTGACCTGGTCCGACCTTTCAGCACGATGCCGATCGAGAAGTCGATGATGGTTGCTTTACCCTACGGTTTCGATGCGTTTCAACCGAAGGCTGAGCAGCCGAGTGCGACCTACGACCAATTCATTCGGTCGATTGCTTGCGAGCAGGCTCGCCCACTTAACATGCCATACAACATTGCGGCAGCTGACTCGTCGGGCTACTCGTTCAGTGGTGGCAAGCTTGACCACATGACCTACTTCGTTTCCGTCGACGTGGAGCAGGCTGAGATCGAGGACGGGATTTTGGAGCCGCTCTTCGAAGTCTGG
Organism: candidate division NPL-UPA2 bacterium; assembly: GCA_018725205.1. Lineage (GTDB taxonomy): Bacteria > Bacillota > UBA994 > UBA994 > UBA994 > UBA994. The sequence continues at coordinate 2,143 of QLUB01000105.1, read as the reverse complement.
TTCCGCGAGGCTGTTCAGATCCAAGGTTGGGCAGTGCCGAAAACTCCTTCTCCGTTACATAGCTGGGACTGGCCTCGTAAGCCGGTGATTGACGAGACGAAAACGGCCAGCGCGCGCAAGCAGGATTTGTCGAGTGGTGTCGTTAGCCTGCGACGGATCTACGCCGAGGACGGCTTCGATTTGGAGGAGGAGTTGCAGGCCATGGCGGCGGATTATGGCGTCACGATCGATGAACTTCGCGCGCGGCTTTATGAGGTGAATTTGAAACCTGCCGGTCAGGTAAAGGAACCTCCCACTGATGCAGAGGACGAAGTCGAAGCCTCGTTTCGTGGGATGCCGCGTTTCCGAGAAAAGGAGAACGGGAAACATGAAACACACGCCCATCATCGCCTTTGAATCGCCGGTTGATTGGACCGCAGCGGGCGAAGCAGACAGCAAGCTTAAGAAGTTCAAAATGCTTGCCTACTCTGGCGGTCTTCTGCGAGTCGAATACTACGACACCCCTATTGCGATCGACCTGGGCGGGTTGAAGGCGAAGGCACCACTTCCGGTCCTGCTGGAGCACAATCGCAATCAGATTGTGGGGCACGCAGAGACGATCGACAACGATATGAAGAAGCTTCATATCGAGGGTGCAATTTCGGGCGCGGGCGTAGCGGCTCAGGAAGTCGTCATGAGCGCGGCGAACGGGTTCCCGTGGCGAGCGTCGGTCGGGGTGCAACCAGAGAAATCTGAGTGCATTGGCGAGGGTGTTACCGTTGTTGTCAATGGTCAGCAGTTGAAAGGACCGGTTTGCATCGCGCGCAAGAGCCGGCTTCAGGAGATTAGTTTTGTGGCGATCGGGGCCGATCCGCATTCGACGGCTGCTATCGCTGCCTCCCAATTACAACCAGAAGGAGATCCAGACATGGAGTTTTTTGAATGGCTTACGGCGAACGGTATCGCGAAAGAAGGACTTCGCGAGGACGTTCAGCAATACCTTTCGCGCCGATACGACGCGGAAGTCAAGGCGTCGGCGGCCCCAATCAGGCTGCCTGAGTTCGATCTACCATCCCTCGAACTGGCCTGTGCCAGGCATCGTGCGGCGATCGAGACGACGGCATTGGAGTACGCCGACAAAGTGCCCTCTCCCGATTACACAAAGCTCGTGGCGAGCGCGCAAAAGGTAGCTATCGAGACAAAGGCGAAAGCGCTCGACGAGCGGTGGACAGCTACTCGACTGGAAGCCGAATACATCCCCGCAGCAAAACTGCTCGACGTTGAACTGATGCGTGCAGCCAGACCGAAGGGACCGTGGGTGCATTCACCCGCGGCTGACGTTTCCATGCCGGTGATCGAAGCAGCCATGCTTCAGGCTTTGCATCTGCCGGGGATCGAAAAGCAATACGACGATAAGACTCTTCAAGAGGCACACAAACGGTTCCACGGACGGATCGGGCTGCAGGAGGTGTTACTCATTTCCGCGTCGGCCAACGGCTACGACTGCCGCCCTGGTGAACGGATACACAGTGGTAACTGCCGGGGGGTGCTTCAACGTGCAATGCAGGCAGCCGGAATTTTGAGTCTGCCTGGCCTACTTTCCAACGTTGCCAATAAGGAACTGCTGGCCGGTTTCATGGAAGAAGATCAGGTCTGGCGTGAGATCGCAGCCATTAAGACCGTGCGGGACTTCAAGACAGTCACTTCGTACCGGATGCTCGACAACATGGAGTACGAGGAGCTACCGCCGGAGGGCACGATCAAGCACGGGACATTGAGTGAGGAGTCGTACACTCGACAGGCACGGACCTACGCCAAAATGTTCGCCCTCTCGCGAGCGGACATCGTGAACGACGACCTTGGAGCGTTCGACGATATTCGTGCACGTCTGGGAAGGGGAGCCGCTCGTAGGTTCAACAGTGTTTTCTGGCGGGCGTTCCTTGACAACGCGACGTTCTTTACGTCTGCGAGGGGCAACTTCATCAGGGGGGCGACGACCAATCTTGGAACCGATGGTGTGGGACTGGCTCAGGGAATTACTGCGTTTGACAGGCTTCGTTCGACGGCGGTACTTCCTGAGACGATCGGGATGCGGATCGGTGGCGTGCCCACGATCCTGCTTGTTCCGCCGGAATTAGAAGCCATCGCCCAGCAACTCTTCATG
>QLUB01000104.1 GCA_018725205.1 candidate division NPL-UPA2 bacterium | reverse complement strand
GTGCAGCTGATACAGCCCCTCCGACAAACCAAACAGCCCAATCATCACGACGACAAAACTAATGCCTCCAAGTAGGCCGGGGTTGCCAAAAGTGAGGCGCGGCTGTGCCGTAAAGGGGTCCATGCCTACGAGACCGACAAAGGTGCCAAGCGCGGCGGTGAGCAAAGCCTTGCTCAGGGAGCCGCGGCTAAGACTGCCTACGAGAAGCATGCCCATCAAAGCTAACAGAAGATAATCGCGGGGAGCAAAGCTAAGTGCCAGATTTGCCACAAAGGGAGCGGCCACCGCTAACACCACAATGCCGAAAAAGGCGCCCAGCACTGACATGGTGGTGGCCAATCCCATAGCCTTGCCCGCTTCGCCTAGGCGCGCCAGCGGATAACCGTCAAAGCCTGTGGCCACGGCGGATGGTGCACCGGGGATATTAAGCAAAATAGCTGACCTACTGCCGCCGTATACGCCTCCGGTGTAGATGCCGACCATCAGTGCGAGTGCAGGATACACGTCCCACGCATAAGTGAAGGACAAGAGCAGCGACACCGCCATGGTTACTGAAAGACCCGGAATAGCGCCAATGTAAATGCCAACGAAAACACCAACGGCGACGTACAGCAAGAGTTCGATATTGAGAAAGGGGATAAGAAAGCCTTCAAGACCTGCCATTAAAATCCCTCCTCCACTACGGCAAGAAGCCCTCAAGACCTGCCATTAAAATCCCTCCTCCACTACGGCATGACGACTTCAAAAAGCATGCTAAAGATCACGAATATGACGCCCACTGTAGCAATAGACAGTATAACCTTCCGCAGCAGCATTACCGGTTCAAGCAGATACATTGCAGCCACGAGAAAACCAAAAGTAGCCAGCTCAAAGCTAAGTGGAACCAGAGCCACAGTATAGCCGATGACGGTCGCCAGCAACAGGACGGCATCGCGCGAAAATAGATATCGCACTGTAGGCATAAGCGCAGCCGAGCCTGTACGCAAAGCCGACACTAGCAGCCCCCCGGCCAGCGCAGCCATGACGAGCAGCAAGAGTTGTGCCAACGAGCCCGGCCCAGCCCATTCGCCCTGAAAAATACCCGGGAGCTTATGCGCTTCAGGGAATAGCAAAGCTAACGCCAAGAGTAGAATTACCAGAAAGATGCTTTCGCCGGGGCGTTGCAGAGCGCTGTCTGCCTTTGGTATGCCTTTGGCGTCCACGGCAACCCCTCCTTTGCCTTAACGAGGGGAGGAGCTCTCCTCCCCTCTTCATCATAACCTACGGTCTCGCGATATTAAACTTCGCTGGTGATTCCTTAGCACCGCCGGCGTCATATATGAGCCAGGCCATATGGCGCTGCCACTGCGTCATGTAATCGCGGGCTGCTTGCCCGGTATGCCCGAGGAGGACCAGTCCGCGCTCCCTAGCGAACTGAATGAATCTCGGGTCATTGTAGGCTGCGACGAAAGCTTCCCGCAGCCTGTCGATTACCGGCTGGGGCGTGCCCTTCCTAACGTGGACGCCGTAGAAGAAACCTGCGGTGGTCAGCATGCTGCGCGCAGCGGGCCTAAGCACGCCTATGGCTGGCACGCCGGGAAGAACATCAAGCGGGGCGTTAGCCACAACTGCAAGGGCGCGGAGCGTGCCGCCCTGTACCTGCGGTACAGCAGCCAGCAAAGCGAGTCCGGTTACGTCAATATGCTTGCCGAGGAGTGCTGTAGCGAGCGGGCCGTCGCCATCAAGCCAGCAAAGCGAGTCCGGTTACGTCAATATGCCTGCCGAGGAGCGCAGTAGCGAGCGGGCCGTCGCCATCAAAGGCTACTTGGTTAAAGGTGACGCCTTCGACGCTGTTCAGAATTTGGGCGGTAACATAGGGTTGACCACCGACACCGCTGATACCCAAGTTAACTCTGCCGGGGTTAGCTTTCGCCTGCTCGATCAATTGCTCGTAGGTCTGAATTGGAGAGTCCGGATGCACCACGATTACTGTCGGCCCCTGTACAGTGAGAATAATGGGCTCAAAATCGGCATAGGTGAGGGTCGAAAGCCCTAACACCTGGTAGAGCTGTGGGTTTTCGGCGTGGAACATCACTGTGTAACCGTCAGCAGGGCGATCAGCGACATACTGCGCGGCAATTGCGCCGGTGCCACCGGTGCGGTTGGTCATGGTAATGCTCTGCCCGAGCTTAGCTTCGGCAATAGATGCCAAGAGGCGCGAAGACGTGTCGGTGCCGCCGCCGGCACCCCAAGCGATAACGCCTTCAATGGTGCGCGATGGGAAGGGGCGTGCTGCCGGGCGGCAACCCACAACTAGGGTTACTAGGAGAGATACGACTAGCAGTAGTCCACCGATTCTCATCCATTTACTCATTGCGTGAATCCTCCTCTTTTGTTTCGACTAAGCCTTGGCAGGGGGTAGTTCTGCTTGCGGCGTGTACACCCACAGGAGCCACAGCGGCTCGTCCCCAATGCTTACGTGTTGGTGAAACTCGCCCTCCGGGATAAACATGCAGTCGTTTGCCTCGAGAATGGTTTCGTTGCCCTGTGCGTCGATGGCTAGTGCCCGGCCTTTAAGAATAAAGTCAATCTCTTCCGAGCCGGGGTGGTTATGCATTTGACAGCGCTCGCCTGGCTCAAAAATGGTAATCCCCATGTTGAAATGCTTTGACCCCACTAGCTGCTTACTGATGAGGCGAAACACTTTCCGCCTCATACCTGGATCCTCGAGTCCTAACCAAATCTGTTCTGCGTCACGGAATGTCTTAAGGAATTTTGCCATTGTTTGTCCCCCTTCTGCCGTTGCGTTAAGGCCTTAAGTGTATCCCGTCATCCACCTCCTCGACCTGTGTTTGGGGTTACTAGGTGCTGGCATGATGCACTTTCTTGTGCGGCGAGTATATATCCATGATGTTCCAATGGCCGGCTGTAGGCACAGGGTTGTTCACCATTGGAACGTCGATAACTACCGGCCGGTTGCTGGCTACAGCCTCCCTTAGCGCGGGACCAAACTCATGCGCAGCATTGATGCGCACGCCGTCCACGCCATAGGCACGCGCAATCGCGGCATAATCCGGGGAGTAGGGTTTCCCGTCTTTTTCGAACAGGGTCCCTAAAGTGGTGCCGTAGTGCGCTTTTTGCAGGCCGGCGATAGTGCCAAACGCATAGTTATTCATAATCACAAAGACGACAGCAATATTGTCGACGGCCGCAGTCGCGAGCACAGCCGGGTTCTGCCCAAACCCGCCATCGCCAATCAGCGACACTACTACCCGCTCCGGTGCGGCGATTTTTGCCCCCAAGGCCGCACTTGAACCAAAGCCCATGGTGGCCAAACCACCGGGGGTCAAAGCCCATGGTGGCCAAACCACCGGGGGTGAGGATGCTGCCGGGTTCGTAGATGGGGAACTGCTGCCCGACGCCGTTCTTGTTCCAGCCCACATCGGTGGTAATTATGGCGTCAAACGGGAGCGCTTGCCGAACTTCTGCCAAAATCCGCTGCGGGCTCATGGGGAAGGCGTCGCTTTCGGCGTGATTTTTGTTTGACGCAGCGAACTCGGCGCGATACTCTTCTATTGCCGCTTTTTCGCTGGCGTTGTCAAATCCTGTTGGGTACATCTCTTTGGCCACGGCAAGCAAAGTTGCGGCAGCTACCTTGACATCGGCTATGGCCCCAATCTCTACGGGGAAATTGCGGCCAATCTCCAAGGGATCAATGTCGATGTGGATCAACCTGCTAGGCGGGAAACTAAAAGTGTACTCAGGATACCAGGAGCTGCAGTCAGCCTCGGAAAACCGCGTGCCCAGAGCCAGCACGTAATCAGCGTTAAGGCAGCGGTCGTTAATAAACTTAGTCCCCCAGAAGCCTGTCATCCCAAGCGTCAGCGGATGGGCATCAGAAACAACGCCCTTACCCATTAAGGTGTGGGCCACGGGTATGCCCATATGCTCCGTAAAGTTGCGCACTTCCGGAGCGGCGTCTGCCGAAATGACGCCTCCGCCCACATAGAGGAGCGGTCGTTTGGCTGCCGCCAACAGCGAAACTATCTTTCTCGCTACTGATATGTCTAAGGCCGGGCGACTAAGGGTAGTAGCGCTCTGCATTACCCGCTCAAACAGCGCTACAGGAATGTGCTCAGAGAAGATATCCATAGGCACGTCGACCAGCACGGGCCCCGGGCGGCCGGACTCCGCTAGGGTAAAGGCTTTATGGATAATCTCCGGAAAAAGCGCGGCCTTGTCTACGCGCCAGGCACGCTTAACAAAGGGGCGGTAGATCTCCCATTGTGCGGCGTCTGCGTGCATCCCTACCTCTTGGTGCGGGTGCTTGCCGTAGTAATGCGAAGGCACGTCTCCGGCAATCACAACCATGGGTATAGAGTCAAGCGCGGCATTAGCGACGCCGGTAGCCGCATTCGTCAGCCCGGGACCGAGGTGACTAAGGACTACCGATGCTCGCTTAGTTACGCGCGCATAGCCGTCTGCGGCATGCGCTGCAATTTGTTCGTGCCGCACATTGACAAATTTGATTTTCTCGCTATGCGCTAGGGCAGCGAGCACGGCAATATTCGTGTGCCCGCAAAGTCCAAAAATGTGTTCGATCCCTCGCCGCTCGAGATACGTTACCAGTAAATTTGCTACAGAATCCTTCATACCAGCTCTCCTTTCCTCCTCCTAACTCTCTAACTCGGGGTCATAGAACTCCCCAAACAGCTCTGTGTCGGTCGGGCGATCCTCAGGGATAGGGAAAGACACCCACGTAGTATTAATGTAGTGCTTCAGGTTGATGTTTTCTGAGACGATGTTGCCTCCCCATGTGCCGCACCCTAGACTCGAGGTCATGGGCATGCCGTTGGTGAATGCACCGGCATTGGCTTTTGATTGCGGTTGGCGCACCATAATCCTGCTCACAGGTGCCGCTAGGGCCAAGCGGTGAATGTGGTCGTTGTTAAAGGAATAAATGCCGACAGAATGCCCCTTGCCCCCGACTTCATAGATGGCTTGCATCCGACTTAAAGCTTCGTCAAAGCCACTATATTTAAAGACGGACAGTATGGTCGTGAGCTTTTCCCCGGAAAAGGGATTGTCTTTGCCGATGTGCTCTTCCTCGGTAATTAAGAACAGCTTGTCGCCTTGGACCGAGAACCCGGCAGCGTCCGCTAAGGACGCAGCAGATATGGCCACGGTGTCGCTCTTGCGGTGGCCTGCTTCATCCCACAAAACTGCTCTTAACTTGGCCCGCTCCTCCGGAGTGACTAGGTACCCGCCTACTTGGATCAGCGCAGTCACTAATCCCGCGCAGACACGCTCATCGACGAGCAGGTTGCCATCGGCGGAACATCCCGAACCGTAGTCCGACGTTTTGCTCTGCATGGTATTGTGCGCGGCATCGAGCAAGTCCGCCGTCTCGTCAATAATCATGGTGGCGTTCCCTGCCCCTACGCCTAATGCCGGTGTGCCTGAACTATAGGCCGCGCGGACCATGCCGGGGCCCCCCGTAGCCATGACAATATCGGCCTCCGCCATAAGGGCTTTGGACATTGGGATATTAACCTCGATCAAGCACTGCAGAATATCTGCCGGGGCTCCTTCACGCTCTAGCGCCTCCCGCATCAACTGCACCGTCCGGTAGGTGGTGTGTTTGGAGCGCGGATGCGGACTAAAGATAACTACGTCACGCGCCTTAATGGCGTAAATAGCAGTGCCTGCCGGTGTAAGATCGGGATTCGTGGTTGGAACAATGGAGGCGATGATACCAACAGGTTTGGCGTACTTTACTATGCCTTTTTCCGGTATCTCCTCGATGATGCCAATGCTTTTCTGACGCAGCGCATCGCGCAGTATGCCGCGAATCTTAAAGCGTTTGTTAGCACGACTTACGGGGTCCCCTAGGCCGCTCTCCTTGATTCCTAGGTCTA
>QLUB01000103.1 GCA_018725205.1 candidate division NPL-UPA2 bacterium | reverse complement strand
AGAAGACGTTTGGCCCGCCGCACTGACCATGACCCGAGAAGGAGAAATGCTGATCCTTAATACTTTTGGCGGTCAGGTGCTGCGGGTCAACGCCGACGGAGAGCTTCTGGCAGCTTACGCGTCCCCGGGCGGCGGCTTTGGGCAGCTGCGTGTGGTTGAAGACCGCGGGCTGCTCGGCGGCCCGCGGGACATCATGGTAGACGCAGAGGGCAGCTTTTACGTCTTAGATACGTACAACAGCCGCATTCTAAAGTTTGCCCACACCGGTGAACCACTCTATGCCGTCGGGAGTTTTGGCAGTGAGGTGGGGATGCTGTATCTGCCGACCGCGCTTGCCCCCGCACCGGATGAGGGACAAGTGTGGGTCGTCGATACCTACAACCACCGCTTACAGTTGCTCCAGCTTAGATGATGGAACGCAGGGGAGAACGCAGGGGAGGGTTCTTTTTGTAACACGGGCGACGGATTCCCACGGGCGACGTAGAGGAGATGAGTTAACGTGAGTGGCAAGCTCTATGTCTGCGCAACCCCAATTGGCAATTTGGCCGATGTCAGTTCGCGCCTACTGGATACTCTTAAAGAAGTTGACTTTGTTGCCGCGGAAGACACTCGACACAGTGCGAAGCTTTTGCATCACTTCTCAATCAACACTCCGCTGATTAGCTACCACAAGCACAGCGGCAAAGCCAAACACGCGCAGGTGCTTGCGGCACTTTCTGCAGGCAAGCATATAGCGCTGATTAGTGATGCCGGTATGCCAGGCATTTCCGACCCCGGCGAAGAGCTTATCCGCGATGCGGTTGCAGAGGGCATTGCCGTGACCGTGATCCCAGGCCCCATGGCCGGAGTGGCCGCCTTAGCCATATCGGGACTGCCCACCGCGCGCTTTGCTTTTGAAGGATTTTTGCCCCGGGGACGCGGGGAAAGGCGAAATGTGCTCGCTAAGCTGCAACACGAGGAGCGCACGCTCATCTTCTATGAGGCGCCACATCGCTTAGCAGAAACGCTTGCCGATCTGCTGGAGATGCTCGGTGAACGACAAGCGGCCGTAGTGCGTGAGCTAACTAAGGTCTACGAAAACGTAAAACGCGGTTCGCTGTCCGCGTTATTGGCCTCTGTGCAACACGAGCCCGTACGCGGTGAAATCGTGCTAGTTGTAGCTGGCGTAGAGCCAAGGGAACTTACCTCTGACCTTGACGGCGAGGAGGTGGTAGCACGTTTGCTTGCTAAGGGCTTGTCTCCGGCCCAAGTCGCGCGCCACGCCGCACAAGTTTGCTCGCTGCCACGTGCCGAGCTCTACGCGCTTGCGGTCGCCAAAGGGCAAAAGGCACATAAAAAATAGGCGCCGCGAAGGCGCCTTTGACTATTGGAAGGCTTGTCCTATGACTGTACGTGTGCTGAAAGCTTCTTTAGGCAGCCTTGGCAAATTCTTTTGCCCATGTGCATGGTGACATCGTCTGCGTCGTGGCAGAAAATGCATGCGGGCTCGTACTTCTTGAGGATGATTTTTTCGCCGTCAACATAGATCTCAAGCGCATCCTTTTCGCTGATGTCGAGAGTGCGACGGAGCTCAATTGGGATAACCACACGGCCGAGTTCATCAACCTTGCGCACAATACCTGTAGATTTCATTAACAATTTCCCTCCTTACATGTTTCGACATAATTCTACACCCAGAAAATAGTATACCAGGACTACCAATAGCTGTCAATATATGCTTTCCATAAATTTTACTTATACTTCTGGTCGGCGGCGTACGGCGTAAGGAGGGGCACATGGCACTTGGCACATGGCACATGGCACATGGTGGAAAGCGGAAAGCCACCTCGTCTTTGATTACCCCAGCTTATCAGAGTATAATAAGGCAAGTATTTGGCCGCAGAGCTGTGGGGCCAGGAGGTAGCACCGGTGAACAACAAGTATTACGTCACAACACCCATCTACTACACTAACGCCAACATTCACGTTGGTCATGCTTATACTACCGTTATTGCGGATGCCATTGCCCGCTATCAGCGCATGCTGGGCAAAGACGTTTGTTTTCTTACGGGAACCGATGAGCACGGGCAGAAAGTCGAGCGCAAGGCTAAAGCCGCGGGGAAGGACCCACAGGCTTTTTGCGATGAGATTGTTGCGGATATTAAGCAAGTTTGGGCTACGCTCGACATCTCCTATGACATCTTTATCCGCACGACAGACCGCGAGCACACAGAGCAGGTGCAACGCATTTTTACAGAGCTCTATAAACGAGGCGACATCTATAAACACGAGTATCAAGGACATTACTGCGTAGACTGTGAGTCGTTTTGGACGGAGCGGCAACTGCAAAACGCGAACTGCCCCGACTGCGGCCGTCCCGTACAGTGGGTAACGGAAGAAAGTTACTTCTTCAGGCTGTCTAAGTACCAGGACCGTCTGCTTAAGCACCTCACGGACAACCCCGATTTCCTCCAACCTACGTCACGCCGCAACGAGATGATCAATAACTTTCTGCTGCCCGGTTTGTCTGACCTATGCGTGACACGCACCACCCACCAGTGGGGCATCCCGGTGCCTTTTGACGAGCAGCACCGCATTTATGTGTGGATTGACGCTTTAAGCAACTATATAACCGCGCTTGGGTACGGTGACGAGAGCGCGCAGTTCACCAAGTTCTGGCCGGCTGACCTTCACCTGATGGGGAAAGAAATTGTGCGTTTTCACGCCATCATCTGGCCGGCGCTGTTAATGGCCCTTGATTTGCCTTTGCCTAAGCAGGTCTACGGGCATGGGTGGCTGCTCTTTGGCAACGACAAAATGTCTAAGTCCAAGGGTAACGTCATCTCTTCGGTAGAGCTCGCGGCTAAATACAGCTCAGATGCCGTGCGCTATTACTTACTGAAAGAGATATCTTTTGGCAGTGACGGCAATTTCACTGAGGAACTGCTAGTGCACCGACTCAACTCTGATTTGGCCAACGACCTAGGCAACCTATTGAGCCGGGCTGTGGCGATGATGGAGAAGTTCTCGCACAGCAAAACCCCGGCAAACATCTTGGCCGACGAGCTTGATGCCGCGCTCATCGCACAGGCCCGCGCACTGCCGGGAGCCGTCAGGGCGCACATGGAGAGCCTGCAGTTTGGGGGGGCGCTCGCCGAGATTTTGGAGCTCGCGAAGCGGGGCAACAAGTACATTGATGAAACTGCGCCCTGGCAATTAGCGCGGGAAAAGCGTTTCGACCGCCTTTCCACGGTGTTGTACAATATCGCGGAATCGCTGCGGGTGATCTCCATTTTGCTCCTCCCCTTTATGCCTCGTACGCCGCAGCGGATATGGGAGCAGTTGGGGCTCGATGCCCATGTGCACGGGGACGTACTTACTCTCGCCTCTGCGTCCACGTTTGGTCTTCTCCCAGTTGGGCTTAACGTCAAGAAAGGCGAGCCGCTCTTCCCGCGCGTCGAGTGGGAGCCGCGGGCTGAGCATGAGACAACTACGACAGATACCCTAACGCCGCCGTTGTTGCCCGCTGTGGACATTGCGGACTTTGCAAAGCTAGACCTGCGCGTAGTTGAGGTGGTGGCTGCCGAGAAAGTGCCTAAGGCGGATAAGCTACTTAAACTTACGGTTTTACTCGGGCCGACGACGCGTACAATTGTCGCCGGCATTGCCACGCACTACAACCCAGACGAACTAATCGGCAAGCGGCTCGTAATCGTAGCAAACCTTAAGCCCGCAAAGATTCGCGGTATTGAGTCGCAAGGCATGGTGTTAGCGGCAAGCGACGAGCATAATTTGGCTGTCCTGTCCCCCGCGCGTGACGGACTATGCAGCGGGGCTAAGGTTACGTAGAGATGTTCTTAGTCGATACCCACGCGCACCTTAATGACCCGGCCTTCACTGCGGATTTACCTCTGGTACTGGCGCGCGCAACTAAGGCTGGGGTAAGGAAGATCGTTGTTGTTGGGCACAATATGGCCACATCCAGACAAGCCGTCGCCTTGGCTCTCCAGTCGGACGACTGCTATGCGACGGTCGGCGTCCATCCGCATGACGCGCCCGAAGCGGCAGAGGATAGCCTTGCCGAGCTGGCCGGTCTGCTCGGGCAAACTCGAGTGGTAGCACTAGGAGAAATAGGATTGGACTACCACTGGAACACTTGGCCCAAAGAGGTTTCACAGCGAGCCTTTCGCGCACAGATTGCGCTGGCGAAGGCGCTCTGTAAGCCCTTTGTTGTCCACAACCGCGATGCTCACGCGGATGTACTGGCACTCCTTAAAGAGCAGGCCCCCTACCACCACGGGTTTGTCATGCATTGCTTCTCGGGGAGTCTGGAGGTAGCGCGGGAGTGCATGCGCCTAGGCGGGGATATATCTCTGGCAGGTCCGGTGACTTTTAGAAATGCGCATAATCTACACGATGTTGCTAAGAATATTCCGCTGGAGAGGCTCTTAATCGAGACGGATTGCCCCTACCTCGCACCTGACCCCTACCGTGGGCAGCGCAACGAGCCTGCCTTCTTGGTGAATATTGTCGAGGGAATCGCTTTTCGGCGCGGGTTGGATGTAACAAAAGTAGCTGAGGCTACCAGCGCTAATGCGCAAAGGTTGTTTAGCTTGGGGGATGTCTCGTGAATGACCTCATTCGTCCGAGCCGCGTAGTAGAGGTGCTCCGCAAGTTCGGCCTAGCCCCACATAAGGGATTAGGCCAAAACTTTCTTGTGGATGCCCAAGCTCTAGAGAAGATTCTCGCTGCCGCCGATATCCAAGGCAATGACCTAGTAGTCGAGATTGGACCGGGGCTAGGGACCCTAACGCGCGAGCTAGCAAAGCGCGGCCGCTTCGTTATGGCCGTAGAAAAGGACAAGAAGCTCACGCCCGTGCTAACAGAAACCTTAGCCGAATACACTAACGTTCAGGTCATTTTTCAGGACGCCCTAGAGGTTGACTGGGAAAACTGCTTAAAAGGGCAGCTGCCGCCGTACAAAGTAGTTGCCAACCTGCCTTACTATGTGACTACGCCGCTCCTCATGGGTCTATTGGAAAGTCGGGTGAACTTCTCCCGTCTGGTCTTCCTTGTACAACATGAAGTAGCGCTGCGCATGCAGGCCAAAGCCAATACGCCGGAGTATGGCGCTCTCTCACTAGCCGTGCAGTACTATGCAGAAGTAAAGGTCAAGGCCGTAATTTCGCCGCGTGCCTTCTTCCCTCCGCCGCGCGTTTCCTCAGCAGTAGTGGAGCTTAAGGTGCGCGAGTGCCCGTCCTGCTTCTTTGGACTCAAAGACGAGGGGTTGCTGTTTAGGCTCATTCGAGCAGCGTTTGGCCAGCGCCGGAAGACCCTAGCCAATTCCCTTACCGCAGGTGGCTTTCTGCGGACCCAGGTGCTAGAGGCCCTTAACATTTGCCGTATCCCCCCTGCTACACGGGGAGAGAAGCTCGACCTGGCTGCATTTATAGAATTAGCGCAGACCATAACCCGTTTGCGGGAGGAGGAGTAGCCGTGTTTATAAGTCCTTCTAAGGGGCCCATGACCCTTGATGCGATGGTGACCGACATTGTGGACTATGTGCGCGCCGAGCGATCTGCCGACTACCGCCTCATCATCGGCACTGACTCGCACACCAAGAAAGGAACGCACATGGTTACCGCTGTCATTATTCAGCGGCTCGGTAAGGGCGCGCGCTTCTTTTATCGCCATACCCAGCACAGGTGTCTTAGTAGCCTGCGGCAAAAGCTTTACTACGAGACGGCTATCAGCCTTGACGTTGTACACGCGCTGAAGGAAAAGCTGTACAAGAGCATGCTGGTTGGTATGCGCATTGAAATTCACGTGGACGCCGGCTTTGTCGGCGCTAGCCGCGAGATTATCCGTGAGATTGTGGGCATGGTGGTCGCTACAGGCCTCGTAGCAAAAGTCAAACCCGAGTCCTTTGGAGCGTCCTCAGTCGCCGACCGCTTTACAAAGTAGCACACACTAAGGCGCAAGCAAGCACTCTCTTTCATACATTGCTCTGTCCTATGCCGGGCACGATCCTAGACGTCAAGGTCAGAGTGGGGGATACGGTTAAGTATGCGCAGCCCGTCGTGATCCTAGAGGCCATGAAAA
>QLUB01000102.1 GCA_018725205.1 candidate division NPL-UPA2 bacterium | reverse complement strand
CGCTGCAAGGTCTTTGTCGTTCTAGCAAGTTGCTGTCCAAACGTCTGTGGAGAATACGTACTTTTCATGTCACTATTTTAGCATACTTTGGCATATATTTAAACAACTAATTGTTGCTCTAGTTTCCCCGGAGCGCAGGCTCGACCAGACGGAACCCAAGGAGCCCACTTGGCACCCCCTCCCATGGCGTTTACCGTAGTATATGGGAGGCAGAGGTGACGTATGCAGAGCGCTGCAATCTACATAACGGAGGGATTGACGGTGTGGGACGACGACGAGCCTAAGCGCACAGATAAGCCATACCTGTGGATCTTGTTTTTTCTTCTCCTGCTAGGCATGAGCAGTATCTTTTTCCTGCGTCCGGGCGTGAATTCGCCGCCGCGTCAGCAGACGCCATCTGCCGAGGACTTACCTGTCGTTAGCTTGATTGACGCCAAGGCGCATGGGCAACCACTCTTTAGCGCTAGCGCGCAAACAGGGATTTGGGCAGTCCATACGGAGGGCGGTCGCGCCCTAGTGAGGTTTCTTAACGCATTAGGGGACGAGCAGTGGGCGGAAACGGTGCCGGTAGACAATGCCCTCATCGCCTCTCGCGGACGTTACCTAGTGATAGGTGAAGTTGGTGAGCCCAAATTCTATGTTTATCACGCCCGCCAGAAGCTCGCCTTGGCAGTGACTACCCCCGGCGCATTGCAGGCCCTGTCCATCAGCCAAACGGGAGAAGTATTTGCCGCCTTCACAGTGCCTCAAACAGACCCGCTGGCACTCCGCACGGAGGTAGCCTTGTACTCTGCGCTCGGGCATCTTGCGTGGCGAACTAGCCTAGCCGAGCAGCAGCCTCTTGACGTTGGGCAGTCGGCGGACGGCAACACCGTTGCTTTGCTGTCCTTGAGCTTTGCAGAAGACGTGACGGGTAGCCTTACCGTCTACAGCCGCAACGGGGAACGGCTGTTTGATCAGGATTTTGCGGAGCGCCCGGGGCTCTTGACCGTACGGGACGACGGCGCGGGTGTGGCGGTGACAGCCGGTAACGACATTTATGTCTTTGATCGGCAAGGGCAGCTGACGCTGCGCCATGACGCTGGCGGTGCCGTCGAAAGTTTGGGTTATGTTGGGGTTCACCCCATTTTCACTGTTGTGCGCAGGTCGGTGTTCAACCTCAGGCTGGAATACCGCGCGGTAGTTCTAGGCGAAAATGGCAGAATAACACTTGAGCACCGTAGCCGTCAACCCCTTGTCGCGCTCAGTACTGCTCCTCAGGGAAGGGACATATTCATAGGTACCCCCACTAGCGTCGCCTTAATTGGTTCCGGGGGCGAGTCTAGGTGGAGTCTGACGCACGATTGGCAGGGCGCATACCGTGCGGCGACGCTTGATGGCGTACACTATCTCGTGGTTAAGAGCGATGGTCAAGTGGTACAGGTAAGGGGGGACTGAACAGGGTGAGTCTCATCGACCTAACGCTCGCGGGGGTCATGGCGCTCGCTATCCTAAAGTCCGTCCAAGCATCCCTTAGTCATCGTCAGCTAAGATTAACAAAAAACATCGTGGCGTTTATAGTGGCACTGCTACTACACCAGCACGCGGCCTACCTTCTAGGGGCAACCAGCCTTCCGGCGCGAATGGAAAGTTTCGTAGATGTCGTGATTACCCTGCCCGCCGGGCCGGGTACAGAGGTTGCGCGCGGACTAATGTGGCTGCGGGAAGCGGACCTGCCGGAGGCAATAGCCCAAGCCATCCGCGAGGCGTGGCTCCGCGATATCAGTGCCGACGTACGGGTAATGACTCTAGCCGCGCGCCGCGTCGTGGCTAAAGCTGTCCTTAACTTGGCGTGCTTTGTCGTGCTGTTTATGGTGGTGCGATGGCTGCTTAACCTGACAAGCATCCACGTGGTTAAGGCGCTGCCCCCGTCCATAGCGCGAGGCAACCGCGCGCTCGGCCTATTGCTCGGGCTAGCGCAGAGCATTGTGGTTTGTGCTATACTGGTAGCCATAGTCGCGCCACTCGTTGTGACCGGCTTGCTTCCACCCTTGTTGGTTGAGCATCTCCGGCACTCGCGACTGGCGGATGTGTTGCTTTCCATACTGCATTACCTAAACATTTATCGGCTCTGACCCATAGGAGTGTGCATGTGCAGATCGTACTAATTTTTGCCACGACCCACCATGCGCTCGCCGCAGAGAGTGTACTGCTGGAGCAGCGGGTGTGGCATGAACTGCTGCCCCCCCCGCGTGAGCTTACCCTAAGCTGCGGCCTCTGTTTGGCTGTGTGCGGGAAAGACTTTGCGCGGATAGAGAAGTTGCTGGCAGACGCACAAATCCCTATTTCGGGAGCCTACCGCATGCCGGATAGGGCTGGGGATCCCTACTTGCCGCTTGGATAGGAGGAGCGTGAGATGCTCACAATGTACAAGGAGGACTACCCGTGCCAATGAAGCTATTTATAGGCGATGTACTCCAGCTAAAAAAAGAGCATCCCTGTGGAGGCGTAGAATGGGAAGTGCTGCGCACGGGCATGGACTTTCGCATCAAGTGCCTAAAGTGCGGCCACAGCGTGATGCTCCCCCGCGTCAAACTCGAAAAAGACATTAAAAAAGTCCTGAAGCAGCAGGTGAAGCAGTAGGGACGGAGCCTTTCATTTCGCTTGCTTGCAGCCTGTCCGCCTGCTATAATAAGTTGTTCTTGCAACCCTGCTCCATGCATTGACATGGAGCCTTATGTCCAAGGGGAGGAGGTGCAGCTAATGCGCAAGTACGAAACTATGTTCATCCTGAATATCGGGCTGACTAAAGAACAGCTGCCAGAGAAGGTTGAACGCTTTACCGGAGCCATCACTAACAATGGTGGGCAGATTGACAAGCTCGACGAATGGGGCAAGCGCCGTCTTGCCTACGAGGTGAACAAGCAGCGCGAAGGGTATTACTTCTTAGTCAACTTCACTGGAGAGCCCGCTGCGGCCAAAGAGCTAGAGCGGCAATTTCGCATTTCCGAAGACGTCGTTCGCTACGTTGTGTTTCGCCTAGACGAATAGTTTCTGGAGGCGATAAGAATGTTAAACAAGGTTATACTTATTGGCAGGCTTACGCGTGATCCCGAACTCCGCTTTACCCCGAACACCGGCGCAGCCGTCGCCACTTTTGGGCTGGCCGTAGATAGGGGGGGCAAGAACGGCGGAGCAGACTTCATCAATATTGCGGCATGGGAGAAGCAAGCGGAAACCTGCGCCCAGTACCTCAAGAAGGGGCGACTGGTAGCTGTTGTGGGCAGACTCAGTGTGCGCTCATACGAAAAAGACGGGCAAAAACGCAGCTACACTGAGGTCGTGGCGGAGCAAGTGCGCTTCCTCGGTTCTCCGAACCGCGAGGGAGGCCCACAGGGCGATAAACCTCCAGAGTACGATGAGACAGCCAAAGAAGTAAACCTTGACGACGAAGACCTGCCGTTTTAGCTCTTGAGAAGGAGGAATATTTCTTGCGCAAACGCACCCGTAAGCCCAAAAAGCGCGTGTGTAATTTCTGCGTAGATAAGGCCGTAGCCATCGAGTACAAGGAAATCGACAAGCTACGCCGCTTTATTACCGAGCGCGGCAAGATCTTGCCGCGGCGGATATCCGGCAACTGCGCTAAGCACCAACGCCTGATGACCGAGGCCGTTAAACGCGCCCGCAACATCGCGCTTCTCCCCTACACGATTGAGTAGCTAGCCGTTAAGCAAACTTTCCGGTCCATGACGGGGCGCTCCAAATATTTGGGGTAAGCCCCTTTGTTATGGGTAAATTGCTCTGTTCCTCTGGCAAATTGCTTTTCCCGCCAATTGCTCGGAAGGAAAACAGCGGGCTCTAGAGAAATAACAGTTTATGTGAGGTGTTTGCGGTGCAGGAATCAGGACGCGACCTCGAGATAGGGCGCAGTATTCGCATGATTGAGTGGCTCAAAACGGAGCTTGTGAGCGGTGTCGCGCAAGTCTTTCGGCAGTTGCCTAAAGGACGAGACGAGGCCGTATCTTCGGCTTTAGCCGGCGTGATCATGTCCTGCTATCTGCTTGGCAGACGCCTTGGCATTAGTTTTTCAAAGCTCGAAGCGGCAGTTGAGCGCAAGGCGCTGCATAACGCTACCGAGGGGCATGAGCTTGAGGAGTGGTATAACGATCTTTCCACCCTAGGCGAGCATTTCGCGGCACGGCGCATCAAGTGACGGGGGAGGTTTTGGCGTGAAAGTTATTTTATCTAAAGATATCAAGGAGCTTGGCAAGAAGGGCCAGACGGTAGAAGTAAGTGAGGGCTACGCCCGCAACTACCTCCTGCCCCGCGGAATGGCAGTCCTAGCCACAGAAGGCGCGACTAAGTCGCTGACACAGGAGAAGCAAGCGCAGGACCGCAAAAGAGCCCGCGAGATTACCGAGGCCCAGGAGTTAGCCGCGAGGCTTACGGCCACAGAGCTTCGCATAACCGCCAAAGTGGGCGACGGCGGTCGCCTTTTTGGCTCCGTAACTTCTGCCGACATTGCTGCAAGCTTAGCATCGCGCGGCATCCAGATTGACAAGCGCCGCCTTGAGCTTAAAGAAGCCATCAAGGTTGCGGGCAGATACAGCGTTGAGGTTAAGGTTTATCAGGAGATTAGCGCTAAACTTACACTTGACGTGGTTCCGGAGTAAATTATGGTTGATCCAAAAACCCCGCCCCATCACTTAGAAGCAGAGCAATCGGTTTTAGGCGCCATTCTCCTTGACCCAGATTCGATTATCTCCCTCGCAGTTACTCTTCAGCCGCTGTACTTTTACCGCGAAGCGCACCGCGTCATCTTTCAAGTCATGCTCAACCTTTACATGCAGAATGTCCCCTTGGACCTAATCACAATAGCGGACAAGCTAAAAGGAGCTGGCAAGCTTGAGGATTGCGGCGGCATCAGCTATCTTACGGCGCTCTTAGAGGCGACGCCGGTGGTGAGTAACGCGCCGACGTACGCCAAAATTATCCACGAAAAATACCTCTTGCGTCAGCTTATCACTGCCGGGAACGAAATAGCCGCTTCGGCTCTCGGTGGATCCGGTGAGACTACAGCACTGCTAGATTCGGCTGAGCAGCGCATTTTTAAGCTCGCGCAGCAGCGGGATTCGCGCGACTTCACCCCGCTGGTGAGCATCCTACATGACGTGTACGATCAAATCAACGTCAACAGATCTCCGGGTGGAGCAGTAAATGGCGTGCCCTCCGGCTACAAAGACCTCGACCGCCTCACGCACGGTTTCCAGCGCGGCGACCTCGTCATCCTAGCCGCCCGCCCGTCCGTGGGTAAGACGGCACTCGCCCTTAATATATCCCTCCATGCCTCGCTGCGACACGCTGTTCCCGTCGCCTTTTTCAGCTTAGAAATGCCTAAAGAGCAATTGGCTATCCGCATGTTATGCAGTGAAAGCCAAGTACGCTCTGAGGCGGTGCGCAGCGGCACATTGGGGGACAAAGACTGGGTGCGCATTGCCGAGGGTTTTCGTGAACTCAACGAAGCTAAGATATTCATTGACGACACCCCCGCGCTCTCCGTAATGGAAATGCGCAGCAAGGCGCGGCGGCTCAAACTTAACGAAAACATCGGCCTTATTGTAGTGGATTACCTGCAGCTCTTGCGGTATCCGCAGCGTTTTGAGAACAGGCAGCAGGAAGTAGCGGAGATAACTCGCACGATTAAGGCACTAGCGCGTGAACTCGAAGTGCCGGTGATGGCTCTAGCCCAACTTAGCCGTGCGTCAGAACAGCGCAGTGACCGCCGCCCAAACCTTGCGGATTTGCGCGAGTCCGGCGAAATTGAGCAAGCCGCCGATCTCGTCATGTTCCTCTATCGTGAGGACTACCAAAAGCACGACTTGCCGCCCGGCGCCGTCGAAGGCTCCGGTCCCATTGAAGTAATCCTCGGCAAACACAGGAACGGTCCCGTAGGACAAGTGACGCTCACATTCCGCAAAGACTTTGGGCGCTTTGAAAGTGCCGCGCCGAATTTTTGACATTGACACACAAGAGTGCGTGCTGTAGTATTTATAGATGTCTGGCGGCCCCATAGTGAAGCGGTTTAACACACCAGCCTTTCACGCTGGCGACACGGGTTCGAATCCCGT
>QLUB01000101.1 GCA_018725205.1 candidate division NPL-UPA2 bacterium | reverse complement strand
AGCAGGAATCCAGCAGCAAGCTACCTGTAGTTAGCTTTGTGTAGGTATGGAGGAACGGTAAGGCGAGGTGATGACCATGGAGAAAGAGCTTAAGCGCACAGGCGTACCCGACGAAGGCGACCTCGACTCTGTGTACCCGGCTAAGGAGCGTTTGGCTAAGGGGGCGGTAGCGGTATTAGAGTGCTTCCAAAACATCCCCTGCAATCCTTGCGCCACTTGTTGCCCGCGACACGCTATAAGGGCGTTTCACGACATCAATGACTTACCGGTCATCGACTGGGAGTTATGCAACGGCTGCGCTATATGCGTAGCCGGTTGCCCGGGACTAGCCATCTTCGTTATCGAGGAGAACTACAGCCCCACTGAGGCACTCCTGAAATTGCCATATGAATTTGTGCCGCTGCCCAAAGCCGGGGATGTGGTGAAGGCGCTTAACCGGGCCGGGCAAGAGGTAGGTGTGGGGCGCGTAGTGAGGGTGCAGAATCCGCCGAGTTTTGACCGCACAGCAGTAGTACACCTGGCAGTCCCCAAGGAACTGGCGCGAGAGGTTCGGTTTTTCATCCTAGGAGGTGCAGCCGGTGAGTGAGCAAGACAAGGACATCATCGTGTGTCGATGCGAAGACCTGACCTTAGCTGATGTAAAAAAACTCATCAGCAAAGGGTACCGCACGCTAGACGAGCTTAGGCGGATTGCGCGCTTAGGCATGGGTCCATGTCAGGGAAAAACGTGTCGCTCCCTAGTGCAGCGGGAATTGCAGGCGGCCGGAACGCCGCTCAAACACCAGCTCCCCGGTACCTATCGTCCTCCCACGCGACCCATTACACTAGGGAGCATTGCGGCGGGCAGCAGTGAGGAGGCAAAAAAGGATGCACAGTAGCGCCGAGGTAGTAGTTATCGGCGGAGGCGTAAACGGGGTGGCCATCGCCTACGAGCTAGCCAAACGCGGGTGTACGGACGTAGTGGTGTTAGAGCGGGATTACCTCGCCAGCGGGGCTACGGGGCGTTGCGGGGCAGGAGTACGGCAGCAGTGGGGCACGGAGATGAACCTTCGGATGTCCATTGCCAGCGTCAAAAGGTTTGAAACGATGAATGAAGACCTCGACTATGACGGAGATATTGAGTTTAAGCAAGGCGGCTACTTGCTCCTAGCTTACACGCCAGCCGGGTGGGAGCAATTCCAGAAGAACGTAAATCTACAACGGAGCTTTGGCTTAGGGGTAAAGCTCTGCACCCCGGCAGAGGCGCGGGAGATAGTGCCGCATCTTAACACCGAGGGCCTCCTGGGAGCCACCTTTAATCAAACCGACGGGCACTGTAATCCCTTTCATGTCACTGACGCCTACGCTCAGGCGGCACGCCGGCTCGGCGTTAAAATATACACGAACACCGAGGTATTAGGCATGCGACGCGGCGGTGCAGGCGAAGGGAGCATCGTCGGGGTGGAGACCACGGGGGGCTATATTTCTACGCCGGTCGTAGTTAATGCGGCAGGCGGATGGTCTAAGGACATTGCCGCTATGGCGGGAGTAGACATACCCACGTACTCGGAGCGGCACCAGATTCTTGTGACCGAACCGGTGGCACCAATGCAAGGGCCTATGGTCATGTCTTTTCACCACCACATTTACTGCCAACAGACCCCACATGGGAGTTTCATTATGGGGCTTGGGGACGCGGCGGAAAAGCCGGGGTACAGCAGTCGCTCTACGTGGCAGTTTGCGGAAGAGATGGCGCAGAAAATCACGTGGCTTTTGCCTCCACTTAAAGGCATCCGCGTCGTGCGCCAATGGGCAGGCTTGTACAACATGACACCAGACCGCACCCCAATTTTAGGTGCGGTTCCTGAAGTGCCCGGGTTCTTTTTGGCGGTAGGCTTTAGTGGCCATGGGTTTATGTTAGCACCCATGACCGGCGTGTTGCTGGCCGAGAGCGTTCTAGGCCTCCCGGCATCGCTTCCCATTGACAAAATGGGCTTGGGGCGCTTTGCGCGGGGCGAGCTCTTTTACGAGCCTTCGGTAGTCTAACGGCTGCCTTGGGCTTTGCGGCGCTGCTGACCGGTCGTAGGGTCGATGTACCAGTTATCAGCCAAGAGCAAATCACCGATAGGCACGAAGCTGTAGCCCTGTTCGCGCAGGTGCGTGAGGATGGGCTCTAGAGCCTCGGGTGTATAGGTGGCGTTGTTGTGAAACAAGACAATGGCACCGGGGTGAGCCCGCGCCGTGACGCGCGTGACAATTGACTGCGGGGTGGCCTCCTTACGCCAATCCAAGGAGTCAATGCTCCATTGGATGGTGTGATAACCCAAGGCAGTTAGCGTTTCAAGTACACGGTTGCTGTATGCGCCAAACGGGGGGCGAAAGAGGCGAGGCGTCAGCCCGGTTGTCTCCTTGAGGATGTCGTGCGTGCGGGATACTTCAAGCGCTATCTGCTCCACCGTAAGCGGGACGAGGTTAGGGTGGGTAGAAGAGTGATTCCCGATTTCGTGTCCGGCTGCGGCGATGCGTTTTGCCACCTCAGGATACTTTTCCACCCAAAAACCCACAAGAAAAAACGTAGCGCGTACTTGATGGCGGTGCAATATGGCTAGGAGGTCGTCGGTGTAGTCGGCGCCCCATGCGGCATCAAAGGACAGAGAAAGGACTTTCTCTGTCCTTTCTACGCTATAAATGGGAACTAAGCGCGTGGTCGTAGCCACAGCCGCCAAGTTCCTGATCAGCCAGCCGGGATAGGACAAGTTCGTCAGTTGCCATAGTAACCCCAGGCCTACCGCAAACGCCAGCCACCGTTCGCGCGGTCTTATCCGTAGCACCATCCACATGCGCATCCCTCCGAGCTTCACCTAAGCCTATGCCAAGGGAATAGAGGCTATGCGGGAGTAGGAGACTAGGTGCCTATTTCCTGCGCAGAACTGTGCCGACAGCGAGGCCCGCCGAAATGGCAATCGCCATATGCGCAACACTAGACAGCGCTACCAAGGCCTCGCGGTAATTGCCCTGCGCGAAATAGAGCATGCTGAAATAGGCGGCAGCGCCGGGCACTAGGGGGATGATGCCCGCGATAATGTATACCGTCGCCGGAATTTTAGAGGCACGTGCCAAGAGTTCGCTGGCCAGCCCGACAACGGACGCAGCGAAAAACACCGCAGCGGCTGAACCCGCGCCGACGTTCTGTAGTATCAGTAAGACGCCATAGCCAAGCGCGCCAATCAACCCGCACCAAAAGAGAGACCTTGGAGGTGCTCTAAAGATCAGAGCAAAACTTAAAGTGCCAACAAAACAAGCAGTTAAGAGCAGAAGCGTGTTCATAGGATACCGCCCAGCGTAGCCCACAGCGAAAGCACTGTGCCGACTCCGGCGGCGACGGCCACAGCGACCAATAGAGCTTCAACCATGCGCGCCGCCCCCGACAACAAATCGCCGCTGATGGAGTCGCGCACAGCGTTAGTGAGCAGCACGCCCGGCACCAAGATTAGGATGGCGCCAAGCACAGCGGGTTGTAAGCTTGTAGGGAAAACTATAGACATGGCAACTGCATTAAACGCGCCTAACGCACCCCCGCAGTAGTCGATGGCAAAACGATTAACGCCAAGGCGGCTGAGCTTACGTATAAGGAGAAAGACTAGCAGGCCCCCAATTCCTCCCGCGGCAGCGTCTACTGCAGTGCCGCCGAATAGTACCGTGAACGAACCTCCCGCAGAGAAAGCTGCTACGGCCGCAAGGCGCGGCGAGTAGACCTCATTTTGCTTAGCCAAACTGAGCACAGTGGTCAAGGCCGCTTGCGGCGAAATAGTACTGTCTATGTGGCGGGAAAACTGGTTAATGGCGCAGACTAGATTCAAGTCGTAGGCAGTATTAGTCACGCGACGCACTGCGCTAGCAAGTTTGCCGTCTACAGAAAGCGTCAAATAGATGCCTGTAGGCGTGGCGATTACGTTTGCTCCGTCCGCCCCAACCGCGCAGAGAATGCGCTGGACCGTATCTTCCACGCGGCAGACCTCTGCGCCACCCCTGAGCATCAGTTCTCCGGCAGTCAACCCTAGGCGCAACAACGTGTCGGTTGAACTCATAATACACCCCCTCTTTAAGTATTCTAGCACCATAGGGCTAAGATGAGACTAAGAAAATATGAAAGAAACGCGGGGTAGGAAAATGTGACAGAGGGACTTCTTTGGAGGGAACGGACACAGGACACCGAATTACTAGATAGGATAGCCCCTACCTACTAAAGAAAGGCGTGACAAGGCGTGGGCGCAGGACGTGTAGACGATCGCCTGCTAGTAAGGCAGGAGGTGCAGCGAAAACTCGTGGAATTAGCGAATGCCAAACTTACGCCAGCAGAGCTCGAAAAGGCACTTCGGCATTTAGCAGCACAAAGCCCCTACACCAAACTAGGTGCGCTAAAACTGTTGGAGGAAACGAGTGCCGAGCGCGAAGCGTCGGTCGCGGTTGGTTTGCTGATTGCGCTAGGCGATAGCCAGGCAATGGATGGTGCGCTAAGCCTGTTGCATAAGCGTAACGTGGCTGATGTCGCTAAGGGTCAGTTGCTGCGTTTTTTGGCGACCATGGGCTGTGACCCCAGCGATATCATGACACCTGCGGTTTTTCGGGACATCAACAAACTCGCCAGTGAATCAATGGAACTCTTGCTTAAGGACATTGCAGACGACGAAAGTATCATCGGTTACGTCTTAGAGGAGTTTGCTGGCTTCCCCCCGGAGATGCAATTTGGCTATGTGCAAGACCTCGTGCATACGCGAGACAAGCGGGTCATTCCCCTCCTTTATGCATTAGCGCGCGGAGATGACGAAGTGATTGCCTCCGAGGCCGTCAAAGGGCTTGGGACAATAGCGGAGGCTCGTTCGCTTGGCGTCCTGAACCAAGTACGCGACCAGACGGAAGCATTGGTTAGACGGCTGGCCGAGAGAGAATCGCGCAGGCTCAGTTTTAAAGGGATAGTGCCGGAGTACGCCCCGAGCAAAATGCTAGGCGACCTAGTACATGTTGCTGTGTCGGGCATTGACGGCCAAGGGTGTCGTATTGTCTGGGTAGCCCGATTTCTAGGCAAGGGCCGCGGCCGGCTGATTGCAGCGAACTTTTTGCTAAGCCTTGAACAGGGACTAAAGGACTGTTATGGGACAGCGCACACCACGCGGCGCGAAAGCGCAAAGATGCGTAAAACACTTAAGCGAAGCCATCCTCTAGTGGAGGGGGACTTAGCCTACGCCACCCTCCTCGTGCGTGACGCGCTCTTCGTTAGCCAACGGCAAGGGCTTTTACTGCCGCCGCAGTGGACGTACTGGAAGAGCGTCTTGGGGACAGAGGAGCTTACGCCCAAACAATACGTGCCACAGCCGGAAGAGTGGGTAGGGGACAGCGCCATGGAGACGGCTCTACCGGAGCTGTTGACGCTTGAGGAGCTGGCGGAGTGGTACGAAGAAGACCCCTTAGTATACGATGCGGCGGAAGAAATAATGAAAATCCGCAGGCGATTTCGCAGTGGCAAAGCCAAGACCAAGGCCGCCGATGATGTGCTGCGCAAGGCGGCGACCGCTCTGTTTCAGCCGCGCCTGCCAGAGATCATCCGGCGCCTTGACCTAACCGGTGAATTCCTTAGTCGGCGCGGGAAAACTGCGTCTGCCGGAATGCTGCTGCGTATTGCGCGTGAGCTGCAGTCAGGTCAACCTCCGGAGCATAACGCCTTCTTGCGCGACTTGCTTGTGCTGAGCGTGCGAGTGGCCGAGCACAACTTGAAAGCCGGATATGATTTACGCCGCACCCCTGACGGACTAGAGTGAAAAATAACTCTGGTTGACGGAATTACAGGACGTGCTAGAATGAATATAGGAAATGTTAGAGGAGGTGACAGTTTTGACTTACAGAATCGCGAGCGAATGTTTTGCCTGTGGCGCTTGTTTGCCTGAATGTCCTACTGAGGCCATCGTCGAGGGGGCCATTTACGTTATCATTCCCGACAAGTGCATTGACTGCGGCGCTTGTGCCGCCGTCTGTCCTGTAGACGCCCCTAAGCCCGACTAACCGAAACGCCGGAAAGAAACGCCGGGGACGGTTCTTTTTGTAACACACCTTACCCTCTTGACTATTATAATAGCTAGCCTATAATATATTAAGGAGGTGCTAGCATGAGTGAAGAGG
>QLUB01000100.1 GCA_018725205.1 candidate division NPL-UPA2 bacterium | reverse complement strand
CCCCGCCCCACCCCCTTGCCTTATCGTATGCGGCAAAGCGGTGTGTTGCGCGCATGGCACAGAGTTAGAATTTTATTGCACAATTCATTTTCTGTGAAGGTGAGGGGGCTTAAGTGCAGAATTAGACTGTAATCCCCGTCGAGAAAGTAAAGGAGGGAATTCAGTGATCGCAAAACAACGCAAAGAAGCCACGGTTCTCCATGCCCTTGTTCCTATTGCATCTGTAGTTGCCCCGCCATGATCTACTACGGGCTGCAGATTCTTTCCCCTAGCATCTTCCTAGTGGCTACGTTCTTTATCTGCTGCGTCGTCTCTTTGGCTACCGGCACCTCTTGGGGTACTGCCGGCACCGTGGGTATCGCCTTGACCGGTATCGGCATCGGGCTGGATGTTCCTCCCGGCATGGTTGCGGGTGCCGTGGTGTCCGGCGCGTATTTTGGCGATAAGATCTCACCCCTATCCGATACGACTAACCTTGCTCCCGCTGTTGCCGGCAGCTCGCTTTTTGCCCACGTCAAGCATATGCTCTATGCGACTATCCCGGCGCTAGTTATTTCTGCCGTACTCTATGGCGTGCTAGGGCTAAGGTTTGCGGGACGCGCGCTAGATGCTGAACGCATTAACGTTATCCTCAATGCGCTCCGCGACAACTTCGCCATCTCGCCTTGGCTGCTCATTCCCCCACTGGTAGTTATTGGCTTAATTGCTCTGAAAGTGCCTGCCCTGCCTGGTCTCATTACGGGTTCGGTAGTTGGCGGACTCTTTGCTGCTGTTTTCCAGCGCGCTACTGTCGGGGCAATTATTTCTGCGGCCCACTATGGTTTTGAAATTGACTCCGGCGTCGAAGCTGTGGACCGCTTGCTTAACCGCGGCGGGCTCGACAAAATGATGTGGACGGTAGCACTGATTATCTGCGCATTAGTCTTTGGGGGCGTACTGGAGAAGACCGGCATGTTAGAGGCTGTTGGCAAGAAGATGTTTGCCGCCGCTAAGAGCACGGGCTCTCTCGTTTTAAGTACCGTCTTAGCATGCCTTGGCACTAACATCCTTGCTGCCGACCAGTACCTCGCTATCGTTCTGCCCGGACGCCTGTTTAAGGACGAATACGCGAAGCGCGACCTTGCGCCCAAAAACTTGTCGCGTGCGCTGGAAGGCGCGGGCACCGTAACTTCGGCTCTCATCCCATGGAACACTTGCGGCGCGTTTATGGCGGCAACGCTAGGTGTTGCGCCTCAAGTCTATCTCCCTTTTGCCTTCTTTAACCTGCTAGTGCCGGTCATTAACGTAATCTACGGCTACACCGGGTTCTCTATGGCCAAGCTTAAGGACGAATAGAGAACACGGCGCAGGATGCAAAAAGCAAGTAAGCAGGATGCAAGACTCCCCGTAGGAGGGTCTCGCATCCTGCTGCTATATGCGTTTAAGAGAGATACTGCCTTAGCTCGGCAACTTTGTCGAGGCGCTCCCAGGGAAGGGCGAGGTCAGGCCGTCCCATGTGACCATAAGCCGCCACTTGGCGATAGATCGGGGCCCTAAGACCTAGCTGTGCGATGATCGCTGCCGGGCGCAAATCAAAGTGGCGGGCGATAATCTGGGCTAGTTTCTCCTCGCTCACGGCACCCGTGCCAAATGTATCAACCATTATGGAGACAGGTTTCGCTACGCCAATGGCGTAGGCCACCTGCAGTTCGCAGCGCTCCGCGAGTCCTGCGGCTACGACGTTTTTCGTAACATAGCGCGCGGCATAGGCCGCCGAGCGGTCAACCTTGGTGGGGTCCTTGCCTGAAAAAGCCCCGCCGCCGTGGCGAGCCGCGCCTCCGTATGTATCGACCATGATTTTACGCCCGGTCAGGCCGCTGTCGCCTTGTGGGCCACCCACCACAAACCGCCCGGTAGGGTTAATGAGAAACTTTGTGTTGCGGTCAAGCAAGTGGGCGGGGATAGAGTGGCGCACAACATGGGCGATGATATCCTCGCGAATGGTCGAGAGTGCAACCTCCGGCTTGTGCTGAGCTGACACCACGACGGTGTCAACGCGCACTGGGCGATGCCCCTCGTATTCCACCGTGACTTGAGTTTTGCCGTCCGGGCGAAGATACGGAATAATACGCTCTTTACGCACGGCAGCAAGGCGACGCGCTAGGCTGTGCGCTAGGCTAATCGGCAGCGGCATAAATTCCGGCGTCTCAGTGCAGGCATAGCCAAACATCATGCCTTGGTCACCGGCCCCTATGCTGGAGGCCCCATCGGGGGCATCGCCGCCCTCCCGTTGCTCCAGTGCTCGGTCTACTCCTTGCGCAATGTCGGGCGACTGCTCATCAATAGATGTAATCACGGCACAAGTCTCGGCATCAAAGCCGTACTTGGCCCGGGTGTAGCCAATTTCGCGCACGGTGTCGCGCACTATGCGCGGTATGTCCACATAGCAGGTAGTCGAAATCTCGCCCATTACTAGGACCAAGCCCGTGGTGACCGCGGTTTCGCACGCTACGCGGGCGGTGCTATCTTGCGTGAGAATGGCGTCTAAAACAGCATCGGCGATCTGGTCGCAAATTTTGTCGGGGTGTCCTGCTGTGACTGATTCTGAAGTAAAAAGGTGTCGCATATCTATCCTCCGTTTTCAACTTGCTGCTTCACGGCGGCAGTGCGTAATTCATAGAGATGCATAAGCGTCATCCCCGCGTAGACGCGCAGGATATAGCCCAGACCTATGCCGATTAAGCTGCCCAGTGCCTCCTGCCCGAGTAGCCTTTGCAGAGCCGTGCTGAGCACCCATTGGGCGATAAACATGAGGAGTATGGCGAGAAAATGTGCGCGGGCAACCAAAATGCCAGCGATAAGCGCACGCGCTAAGGGCAGCTCTCGCAACGCCAGCACGCGCGACCACATGCTCATCAGCACGCCCACTGCAATATACATAAGACCGCTGAGCAAGGCTAAGGGCAAGAGATCCATAAACGCGCGGAAGATCGGTTCTTCGGGGGCCAGTAGCAGATTGCCTTCCGGTCCTGTGAGCCGCATTACCCGCATGACCATCGACACCAACAGCGGTGTAAACAACAATAAGTAGAGCAATATCTCTATGGCCCTACCGGCAACTAAACGCCAAGACAGCTTACGGATACCGAGAAAGAAATAGCCCGTATCAACAGGCTGTCCTTTAACAGCTTGTGCCTGAATGTATAGCGTACCCGCATCAGAGGCCACAGTTAGCGGTATGGCTAGGGCTAGCAGGAAAAGAAGGCGGGGGAAAAGTGCGCGCAAAACCGCAGGCGAAGCTAGAGCGGCAGGGTTAGGGCTAGTCAGAATGTCTGGCACTATGGGCAGGATTAGGATCACCGCAACGAGCAGGAATACCACAAACAGCGCCACGCTAAACAACGCCGGGAACCACACCGCGACCATGTGTGCGCGCATAGTTTTGTGCGCACGCAAGACGCAGGCAACCAAAGCCTCTATCATCAGATCACCCCTACGCCACCCATTGTACCACCCAAACTCCCCAATGACCACCTGAAGCAAAAGGAAGCAAAAGGGACGGAGCCTTTTGCTTCACCTCGCACACAATTAAAAGCAGCAGGGTGATCTATGCTGCTTTTTGACCTACTTGCCGCTGGCTGCCTCCCACTTGTGTTGTGCCGTCCCTTACCCCTTCAGTCCCCTTACGTACTCAAAAGGCAACACGGAGACAGCGATCGTACCTGGGCCGCCATGTACAACCAAAGATGCTGTGAGCTCCGTTGTGAGCGCGAGCTCTACATTAAGCGTCTTAGCGAGAAGCTCCTGAAATTGCCCGGCCAAGGCCGCGTCCTCCGCGTGCATTACGGCCACGGCTAAAGGCTTTGCGCCATACTTGTCTTTAAGCATGCCCGCCATCTCTTTGCAGGCACCGGTCATGCTGCGCGAGCGCGCTACCACCTCTACGACGCCAGCGTTAAAAGCTAGGATTGGCTTCACGGAGAGGAGCGACGCCAACAAAGCTTTGGCCAATCCAACCCGCCCGCTACGAGATAAATACTTTAGCGTGGGCACCGATAGAAAAGTAGTTGTTTCTGCTTTAGCTGCCTCTGCCTTGGTAGCGATCTCGCCTACCGGTGCGCCTTGCTCCGCCAGCAGTGCGGCCGCTAAAGCTTGCCACCCTCCCCCCATCGAGGCATTGGCGGTGTCAAAGACTGTGACTTTTGCTTTTGTCATGCCAGCAGCCATCACGGCCGACTGATGAGTGCCACTGGCCTTTGCGGTAATGTGCAGCGAGACGATGTCCCCCCCTAACTGGTCATACACCTCCAAGAAGTCCCCGGGGGAAGGCTGGGAGGTCGAGAGAGTTTCGGAACGAGCGATAAGCGCCACTAATTCTGTCCGCGTGGCATCTACGCCTTCGCGATAGCTTTTCCCATCAATAGTGAGACTGACAGGCACAACGCCAATACTGAATTTGCTTAGCAAATCTGCCGGTATGTTTAGAGCGCTGTCCACAACTATTTTTACCAAAAAAATCACCCCTTCATCTGTTTAGACGGAGGAGTCGCTAGAGAGTGTCGTGGGGCGCCGGCAAAACAAAAATTCACGTCCCCAGTGTTTTACCAGTGTTTTGTTTGACGGATGCCCTTCACTTAGTGATAATGGGGATAAACACGATGTTTGCGGTGTTTGAGGAGGTAGGGTTGTGAGAGAAAACTTGCTGTTAACGCTTAGACGACATGCTACTATGGCGTTGTCTTTGACAGTCATTTTGATTGGTCTGCGTTTAGGCAGCACAGGGTTTGGGGGAGGGTTGTCCCAGTTTGTGGACGGAACTTGGGCATTGCTCGGTATCTTTGCGCAGATGTTCCCGCCTAACCTAGCACATCTTGGGCGCATCAGCGGAGAACTGAGTGAGAGCTTGCTGATGGCTCTGTTTGGCACCGTGATCGCGATAGGAGTAGCAGTCTTCGCTGGGTGGGTTCGTGCCAATGCTTCCCTGCCTACAAGCTTGCGTCATGTGGGACATGTTCTCCTGCGAGGAGTGGGGGCTGTTCACGCCCTAGTGTGGGCTATGGTGATGGTGCGCGGCTTTGGGGCAGGTCCGGTAAGTGGACTGGTAGCGCTTACGCTGTACTCGCTCAACAGCTTGATGACAGGCGGTCAGCTAACGACCAGTGCACCTGCGTCGACACTTACTCCTCCCCTACTTGACCACGGCCTTGCCTGCCTAAAGAGGAACATCCGCCTGTCCGCAGTTTTAGGGCTAGTCGGGGCAGGCGGCATAGGTGAGCTACTCTACGCTAATATTCAGTTTCAGGTGTGGCCAAATGTCGGTGTAATCTTAGGCGGGATCTTAGTTATGGTGCTGACCGTAGATGCCCTGTGTGAGCAATGGAGACAATTGCTGGCGGGTCAGTCCTTTACTTCCCAACAGCCGCGGCACCGCGCTTCGTAGGCCTCTACCCCCCCGACAAGGATCTGCGGGTCGCGTAGCGAAGCGGGCTCGCCATTAACTAAGCGCTGACTAATATAGGCTTTGTTGCCGCACTTAATGCAGATGGCACGCAGTTTGTCGATTTCGTCGGCGATGGCCAAGAGATGCGGAATCGCGCCAAAGGGTCTCCCCGCGAAGTCTAGGTCCAGTCCGGCTACGATGACTTTCTTGCCGCGACACATAAGTTCGTGCACTACTTTGATGGTCTCATCTGCGGCCAAAAACTGAAGTTCGTCAATCGCGACCACATCTGTACTCTCTTCCACCAGCGGCAATATCGCTAAAGCAGTCGCCACGGCCTGTGCCGCGTGATTGCGGTTGTCGTGCGCGACCACCTGTGTGGCGTGATAGCGCCCGTCAAGCGCGGGCTTAAAGAGCTGCACTTGTTTGCGTGCGTACTTGGCGCGACTGACGCGGCGAATAAGCTCACTGGACTTGCCGCTATACATCCCGCCGCAAATCACTTCCAGATAACCTTTCATGCTGGTCCCCCTGTCTAATGCGAATATCGGTCGCGCTAATCCCCCCGCATGGTAGCGGCGGCCTCTAGCGCATGGCGCAGGCGTGAAGCTATTAGCGCTAACGCCGCAGGGTTAAGACCTCCCTCGGGGATAATCACGTCCGCATGTTTTTTACATAACTATTAAGTCCCGCGGTTCGAGCAATTGCTGCTTCGGACTTCGTGTATGTGTGGCAAAGTCGTAAAGGGGGCCAAGCACAGACCGTCCCCCACGCAGCGCACTGAGGTGGGCAATCAACAGCGCGTCCTCAAAGGCTTCGGGATGGTCATAATTCTGGATTACACGCTCCTCCATGGAGCGATAGGCTTGATCTCGGTAGTAGTTGTCGTGCCGAATAAGCAGCGCCTGTCCGGTAAAACCGGTAATCATGCGCTCTGCCAGAGTAGATTTACCCGACCCCGTCCCACCCGCTATACCCACTATATATGGCATACCGACACCGTTCCTCCATACCTACACAAAGCTAACTACAGGTAGCTTGCTGCTGGATTCCTGCTTCACCGAG
>QLUB01000010.1 GCA_018725205.1 candidate division NPL-UPA2 bacterium | reverse complement strand
TTATGCCAAACACGCCCGAAGTAGTCGATGCCAAAGCAGAAGCCCTGCAGCACCGCGACGCCTTGGCCCCCTCACCACCGTGCGCGGGTTCCTACAGCTGCTCGCCGAGAAGCCTGAGTTTGCTCCCTACCGCAAGTTCACAAACCTAATGACCGAAGAAATCGACCGCGCCTGCAGTATCATAACCACCTATCTTTCTCTCTCCCGCACCGCAGTAAAAACTAAGCCGTGCTGCCTCTCTACCCTCATAGAGTGCTTTTCCCCGGTGTTGAATTCCGTAGCACTAGTTAAGTCCATGCGCATTAGCTACGCCCTGCGTTCACCCGCAAACATTGTCGCCAACGAGGCTGAGCTTAGACAGATGTTGACGAACCTCGTTAACAATGCTCTGGAAGCAATGCAGCCCGGGGGGACAGTATCTATAGAGACCCGAGAACAGGCAGATGCAGTCAGTCTGACAGTGAGCGATGCGGGCTACGGCATCGCCAGTGAACTTATACCACAATTAGGCACACCATTTCTCACCACCAAAGAAAATGGCACCGGACTCGGGCTGGCGGTATGCTACCGCATTGCCGAGCGCCACGGCGCCACAATCAGGATCGAGAGCTCGCCCTTAGGCAGCACCTTCACCGTCGCATTTCCTAAGCCTCAGGTCTGATGCTTGGTCCACTACTAGCGCCGCGTATCCCAATTCTGCCGCGCACGGCGGTCGCTTTGGCGGCGGTCGCGTCCGCCAGCGTCGCTACGCGGCCGGCTAAAGGGCCTAGATTCACTGCGCGGACGTCGCAGTGGGGCTGCCTCAGTCAGCAGTACCGGTGTGGCATCAGGTTCTT
This sequence comes from candidate division NPL-UPA2 bacterium, assembly GCA_018725205.1. Lineage (GTDB taxonomy): Bacteria > Bacillota > UBA994 > UBA994 > UBA994 > UBA994. The sequence goes on along the minus strand of QLUB01000010.1, from coordinate 24,831 downwards.
TGGTCATGAATTTTAGCGCTGCCGCTATCAACGAAGTAGAGTCGGCTTTAGCTAAGAGCGCTTCTGCGGCCCCCTTGTAGTGCTCGATATTCCCTTCTTCGACGACTTGCAGCAACTTTTCCATGCTTAAGCGGCGCTGCCCCTCAATAGCTTCGCTAAAGGTGGGGCTAGGACGGCGCTGCACTTTACGACCCGTCATCCTTTCGATGAGCCGCATGAGGTCGAATTCGCGCGGCGTAACCAATGTCGTGGCTTGACCGGTGCGCCCCGCCCGCCCGGTGCGCCCGATGCGGTGAACGTACCCTTCGGCATCCTGCGGGATATCGAAATTATAGATGTGGGAGACTCCCTCAATGTCTAAGCCGCGCGCTGCCACATCCGTCGCTACCAGCACGTCAATAGAACCATCGCGAAATTTGCGCATAACCTGGTCGCGCCGCGCTTGTGTTAAGTCACCGTGTATCCCGAGAGCCGCGTAGCCTCGCTTAGCGAGGGCCTCAGACACTTCATCCACGCGGCGCTTAGTGCGCCCAAATACGATAGAGAGCCCAGGGCTAGCTGTATCTAGCAGCAAGCACAGCACATCGAACTTTTGCGACTCCCTGACTTCAATGTAGTGCTGCTCAGTCGTCGGAACGGTAAGCTCGCGCACTGGCACTGTTGCTTTAACAGCCTCGCGCATAAACTTCACCGCTAAGTTCTGAATTGGCATTGGCATGGTCGCCGAAAAGAGCATGGTCTGCCGAGTGCTCGGTGTTTCCGCTAGAATAGTCTCGATGTCGTCAATGAAACCCATATTGAGCATTTCGTCAGCCTCATCGAGCACCAAAAAGCCCACTTGCCCAAGGCGCAGGGTCCTCCGGCGCAAGTGGTCAAGCAGTCTGCCCGGGGTGGCCACGATGATGTGCGGGCGAGCTTTGATCGAGCGAATCTGACGCTCTATTTCCTGACCGCCATATACGGGGAGGCTGCGCACGCCCTTTACCGCCCCAAGTCGGTTGAGTTCTTCCGCTACCTGCATGGCCAATTCACGTGTCGGCGCAAGCACTAGGCCCTGCACTGGCTCGACATCCATGCGGATGCGCTCGATCATCGGTATGCCAAAGGCAGCAGTTTTCCCTGTGCCGGTTTGGGCTTGGCCTAAGACATCGCTCCCTTCAAGCGCTAGCGGTATCGCTGCTGCCTGAATAGGGGTCATCTCCTCAAATCCCATGTCGGCGATCGCCATAAGTAACTCACGGCTCAATGTTAGTTCGTTAAAAGTAGGCAATTCTTCTTCTTCCTTTACGTTTCATAGTTTGGTCTACATTCGTCCCAAGGCACGCCAGTATAGCACGTTGTTGTGACAGACGCAACTCGCAGAAGCAAAAGGGACGGAGCCTTTTGCTTCGTTGACAAGTGGGATTGGACGCGATAGAATCTTAGTTGCAACTAAATACGATAACCTTCGGGGTTGGGTGTAATTCCCTATCGGTGGTAATGCGAAAGCTAGCCCACGAGCCACGTGGCAGACTTGGTGCGATTCCAAGGCCGACGGTAAAGTCCGGATGAGAGAAGGTAACTGTAAACCATCTTTGGTTTGCTCCTGCCCCGATTGTTTGTCGGGGCAGTTATTTTTAGGAGGAATTAAAGTGAACCAAGACAAGCGTCGCCAGAACCTGCGCAAACTAGTAACTATGGCCATGTTGGCGGGCATGAGCTATCTGCTTATGTTCGTACTCCAGATCCCCCTGATTCCGGCCGCGCCTTTTCTCAAATATGACCCGAGCGACGTCCCGACGCTGATTGGCAGTTTGATGCTCGGACCACTTGCCGGGGGCGTCATTGCTTTAGTAAAAGTTGCGCTGTTCTTTTTGACTAAGGGCACGGGCGGGCCGATTGGCTCTATCCAAAACCTTTTGGCTTCGGCTACATTCGCTTTTGTCACTGGGCTAGTCTACCGCAAACTGCCAAACAAATGGGGCGCGCTCCTAGGTATGGTCGCCGGGGGTTTGGTGATGTCGGTTGTTATGTATGCTTCGAACCTGTACTGGGCGCTCGCAGCTTGGGGCGTGCCACACGCGCAGCACGCCGAACTTCTTTGGACGGCTATTGTGCCTTTTAATGCCGCGCGCGCAGCGCTGAGCACTCTTATTACCTTGCCGCTGTATCTTGCGCTCGCTCCGTTCTTAAAGCGCTTTAGTGTAAACAGTTAGCTCTCTTGTCGCTTGATTCTTGTTTCTTTCCTCATGAAGCAAAAGGCTCCGTCCCTTTTGCTTCAACGTTTTCATTTGAGGGCGCGGAGGGGGTTATGGGCGGCAAAGCGGCCTATGATTTCGTTGGTGTCGGATATTGTCATAAAGGCCTGTGGGTCTATCTGCAAGACAACTTCTTTTAGCTCGGCAACTTCATATCTGGTCAGCACACAGAGAATTACTTTAAGCTGGGAATGACTGTAAGCACCTTCGCCGTAGAGAAAGGTCACTCCCCGCTCTAGTTTGGTGTTGATCGCCCGCGCGATTTCGTCAGCGTAGCGAGAGACAATCAGTGCGCTCTTCCTCCCATGCGAGGCTTGTAAGGTGTCAATGACGCGCGCGGCGACAAACATAGCGATTGATGTATAGAGCGCCGAGGTAAGGTCAAACAACAGGGCACCCGCAGCCACGATGATGACGTTAAACCCCATCAGGACTTCGCCAATGGAGATGCCTAGTTTACGGTTAGCGATGACTCCCAGCACGTCTGTACCACCGGTAGAGCCGCCAGCTCTTAACACGAGCCCTAACCCCAGCCCATTGACCACCCCGCCGAAGATCGCGGCCAACAGCAGGTCGTCTACTACCGCCTGCACAGGCACAAGGTCAAGCAGCAGCGAGAAGCTTAACACGGCGAGGCTAGTAAGCAGGATAAACCTGCCGCCGATATGCCTGTACCCAAGATAGAGGACTGGTATATTCAGCAGGAGCACCATCACCCCAGTCGGCCAGCCCGTAAGATTGTTGACAATAATGCTCAGCCCGGCGAGCCCGCCTGAAAGCATGCGGTTGGGAATTAGGAATTGATTAAAGGCAACCGCAGACAACGAAGTGCCAAGCGCAATGGTAAGCAGCAGCCGCATAGTAGCCAGTGGCTTTTTCAAGTCGTCACTCCCGCTCGAGTATAGTCGTAAACCGCCGCTCATAGACTTTAGCGGTGGTGCTTGGCAGTATACTACTTGGATGGCGCAAAGAGGTCAAGTATGCTTGGCTGAAGGCCGCCTTAGTGACCGCCAGAAAGGGGCATCTACTATGTCTACATTAGTGTTGACTGCAGCAATTGTTTTTCTGGCGGAACTCGGCGATAAAACACAGCTTATCTGCTTAGGGCTGACGGCCAAGTTCGGCGCGCCGCGCGTGCTTCTAGGCGCACTCGTCGCTGCCCTCATGAATACTGCGGTGGCGGTGGCCTTAGGTGAGGGCCTAAACCACCTAATCCCCCTATCGCTACTAGAGCCCCTAGCTGCACTGGGGTTTATCGGTTTTGGACTGTGGTCACTGCGTACACCGTCTGGTGAGGGAGACTGTCCTGATGTCCCTAAAGCATCCCACCATCCCCTAGCGGCAGTTTGCATGGCGTTTTTCCTAGCAGAACTTGGCGACAAGACACAGCTAGTCACATTAGGTCTGGCCGCAAAGCAGGCTGCGCCGCTGGCCACATGGATAGGGGCAGGACTAGGGCTCTTTGCCGCTCAGGCGCTGGCCATCCTAGCTAGCGCTAAGCTCGCCACATACATCCCGCCACGCGCACTGAAAATCGGGGCGGCGGTAGTCTTCATTTCTTTTGGGCTGGTGGGACTCCGGCGCTATCTTGTTCTCACGCCCCTTGGCACTTTACCTGTACTTCTCTTATCTCTGCTCCTCTTGGCTACTGCCTGGGGCTGGACCAAACTCAGACATCCAGCGCGCGCGCGCCGCTACCGCGCCCGCGAGTCGCGCCGATATAGGCGGTAGCGATGTTCCACGGCGAAAGGGAGAGGTAAATGCAGGCTATACTCGCAGACATCCGTCGCAGACTTCCATATCCATTCCGCCATGCCAAACTCAAGCAAATTACGCTCGGCGAAAGCGGCTGCTTGGTCTATCGGCTGAGTGCTTTTGATTCGACAGCGGTGCTTAAGGTGTCTTCGCGCACCCTGATGCCGGACTACTTGCGCCTAGGACACCCGCAAAGTGACATTGCGGAGTACATGTTCTACACCCGTCTTCTGCCCCTGCTTGAAACACCTGCCCCGCAACTACTCGCTAGTGGGGCAGTTTCAGATGAAGTGAACTATATTTTACTGGAAGACGTTGCGCATCGCTACGCAATTCCTGCCTTAGATCACCAGTGGACTACCGTCGAAATGCTTGCGGTAGTGGAAGTCTATGCGGCCCTGCACGGGCGGGCACCGCGCGCGCTTGCCGGGTGCGGGCCTTTAGGCTGGCTCAAGCAAGACCCGCGCCAAGAATTTGAGGCGGAGGAGGCACATACTCTACTCGGTGCCCTCTACGAAAATGCCTGGACGCGCTCAACCGTCGAGCAGGTTTATCTCCACCCGCGCCTTCATCTTAGCCTAAACGGTCTGCCTAGCGCACTCGCGCATCTACCCCTAACACTACTCCACAACGACTTTTACCCGCTGAATATAGGTCTGTCGCGAAGTGCTGAGAGTCAAGGTCAAGCCTTGCTGATGGACTATCAGCTGATCGGCCTTGGGCCAGGCATGCTAGACATCCTAAATATCGGTTTGTTGCACGAACAGCCCCGCTTTAAGCACCTAGATAAAGAGGCTGTGCTCCGGCACTATTTGTGCCACCTAGGCACCCATATCGGGGAAACCATAGAGCTAGCTGAGTTTCGCCACGACTACACATGGGTTACCATACTCGGATGGGCGGATTATCTACCTCGCTTTGTCCGGGCGATGCATCGCCACAACCATGGTGTGGAACCTTGGAACGCATGGCTGCAGCAGACACTGATGCGGGCTATGTCCGACTGGGCGCAGGCGCTAGCGGGATAGCGCGCGCTGCAAGTCCTGTCGGCCAAAGATATCCACCACCGTGCCCGCCATGGCCTTTGCGCCAACGGCAAGTCCGGCATGCGCCGCAGGTGTAAGCGTGGCATCCGCGAATTCCCGGCTGTGTCCCACTAGCTTGCTGTCAGAGATGCGGATGTAGGGGTGAATGGCGGGCACTACATGGCTCACGTTAGCCATGTCGGTAGAACCGGCACCTGCAACTTGCGTCTCTTCTATCTCTTCCCCCAGAGCCTCCATGTTGGCCTTAAAGACAGCACTAAGCACGGAATTGTTCAGCATATTCTTGTAGCGCTTGGCGGTCTGCCTAAACTGAACCTCTGCGCCGGTAGCCAAAGCCCCTGCCCGCGCACAGTTCTTAACCTTCTCTACTACCGTCTCCAGATAGTCGGCCGCACTAGCGCGCACATACAGCCGGATAACCGCGCGCTCCGGGACAATGTTTGGCGCTACGCCACCCTCGCTGATAATGCCGTGAATACGCACGTCGCTCTGCACATGCTGCCTAAGCGCGTTAAACCCATTGAAGGTCTGGATGGCCGCATCTAGAGCGTTGATGCCCTCATGCGGGGCCCCAGCGGCGTGAGCTGGCTTGCCCTTGAAGACTATCTCTAGCGCCTCGCGCGCATTCGAGGAGCCGCCAATTACGTTACGCGTAGCCGGATGCACCATCAGGGCAGCGTCGACGCCCACAAACGCGCCATGCTCAATTAAGAACACCTTGCCGCCGGCATTATCCACCGCGCCTTCTTCTGCGGGCGCGCCAAACACAATGACGGTGCCGCAGCCTTCGCCCAAGCCCTCTTTCAGGCCGATAGCGGCCAGCACAGCCGCACAACCGATAATGTTGTGACCGCAGCCATGCCCGATGCCGGGTAAGGCGTCGTACTCGGCCAAAAGCGCAATCGTGGGGCCATCGCCTGCCCTGTAGACAGCCTTAAACGCTGTCGCCAGACCCGCATAAGGCATTTCCACGGCAAAGCCATGCGCGCTAAGCTCACCCGCTAACATGCTCGCGGCTTGGTGTTCTTTGTGTCCGATCTCCGGATGGTGATACATCCAGTCGCTGATTGCAGTAAAGTGCGAGAGCTTGGCATCGATGGCCGCGTAGATTGCCTGTTTAGTCATGGGTACCTCCTTGCGTTTATGGGCTGGCCGCTGGCCGCTTTCCACAATGTGCTATGTGCTAAGTGCTATGTGCTGAAGCAAAAGGCTCCGTCCCTTTTGCTTCCTACCTTCTCCCCTTATCATACGGCTCGCCAAGCGCCTTAGGTGCTTGCGAGGAGCGCGAGAAGGCTACTAATGCCAATAGGGTGACGACATAGGGGAAGGTCTGCAGCACTATGTCGGGAATGTGGGCTAAATAAGGCAATATACGCGAGACATTGGCGACGGTGCTGGCTAGGCCAAAAAAGAAGGTCGCACCAAGCAGCCCAAGCGGCTTCCACTGTCCAAAGATAAGTGCAGCCAAAGCCAGAAACCCGAGTCCCCCTGCCGTGCCGCTGTACTCCCCAGCAATAGTTACGAGGAAAATAGCTCCCCCGAGTGATGCTAGTGCCCCGGAAATAGCCACGGCAATATAGCGCATGCGGTAGATGTTAATCCCCGCCGCATCCGCCGCATGCGGGTTCTCCCCACACGCGCGCAGCCGCAAGCCAAAGCGAGTACGGTACAAGAGTACTGTCGATACCGCCAAAATAACGAGTACAAGCAGTGTAGTGGCGTAGGCGCGTGTAAAGAACATCTCGCCGATGATTGGTATATCGGCCAAATAGGCAAGATTTTGCCGCGGCAAGGCAATGGGAATGACAATGTTGCCGCTGCCGGTAATGTTGCGCGCCAAGTAAGTGGTTAAGGCACCGGCGACCATGTTAATGGCCGTGCCGCTAATCACTTGGTTGGCGTTTAGGGTGACGCAGGCAAAGGCATGCAGTAGGGCGAAAACTGCACCGACCAATACAGCCATTAAGAGCCCCAGCCAAACTGCGGCACCCTGCATGGAAGGGGCAAGGGTGGCGACGGTCAATGCCCCTGCGAACATGCCGACAATCATGAAACCCTCTAGCCCAATGTTAACGACGCCGCTGCGCTCGCTGTACAGACCACCGAGGCTGACCACAAGCAGTGGGATGGTAAAGGCGACAGCGTGTGGCGTAATCTGGATAATCGTTTCCCACATTTTACTTCACCTCTTGCTCGGGACTCGGTCGTCCGCGGCGTGGGCTACGTTGCTCCCGCCTCTTACTATACTTATCCCAAACCGTCTCAATCAAAATGCTGGTAGCAGCAAAGTAGATAATCGTGGCAATAATGGTGTCGGCAATAGTGGGCGGTATCGCGGTCATGGCATTCATAAAGCCCTTGCCGGTATGCAGGATGCCAAAGAATGTGGCGGCCCCCCAGACTCCCCACGGGGAACTTGATGCCAACAATGCTACGGCAATACCGTCAAACCCTTGAGCCGGGAGAATGCCAATCTGGATATTAACGGAGTACCCGGCGTAAAACACGAACCCGCCAAGCCCGGCGAGAGCCCCGGCAATAGCCATGGACGTTACCATGCGCTGATCTATGTCTATCCCCGCAGCCTGTGCCGCATGTTTGTTGTGTCCTACCGCCTTTAGTTCATAGCCTAGCACCGTCCGCTCCAGCAGGAAGGCAACGACTGCCACAGCGGCAATAGCGAGAACAAGTCCTAGGTTGATGTAGGATCCCTGAAACAGATCCGTCAACCACTCCGTCCTCAGGGATGCCTCGGCAGGGATCCGTCGCGACTCTGTCTCCATAAAGATGTCGCGCAGGTAGCGGGGAACAACATAGGACACTGTCCAAAACGCGATCCAGTTCATCATGATGGTAGACACGACTTCATGCACGTTAAACTTTACCTTAAGCCACCCTGGCAGTGCGCCCCAAGCACCACCACCGATTGAAGCTGCCAAGAACATCGCCAGCAGCAAGAGAGGCCTCGGCCACGGCACGTATAGCCCCACAGCCGAAGCAAGCAGCCCTCCCATCAGCATCTGCCCGGAAGCCCCGATGTTAAACAGCCCGGTCTTAAAGGCAAACGCCACAGAAAGGCCGGTAAGAATCAGGGCGGTAGATGAGGCTAAGGAGTTGCCAAAGCGCTCGATGTTCATAAGCCCACCGCGGAACAGGTGGAAGTATCCCGCCAACGGATTGTTGCCGGTAACCAGCATCAATATTGCGCCTGCGATTAGACCTAGACCGATAGCGCCAAGCGATACGGCAAAGGTCTTGCTTATGAGTCTCACTTTGCAACCCCCCGCCTAAGTCCGGTCATCATTAACCCAATCTCATTCTCATCGGTTTCTTGTGCGTTGACGATTCCTACAAGTTCCCCATTGCTGATGACGGCAATACGGTCAGAGAGCGTTAGGATCTCGTCTAGCTCTAAAGACACGAGCAGCACCGCTTTGCCGCTGTCACGCTGCTCAACTAGCCGCCGGTGAACGTACTCAATTGCTCCAACGTCCAAACCACGCGTAGGCTGTACAGCCACTAGCAGGTCAGGGTCAGAGTCAATTTCTCGCCCAAGAATTGCCTTTTGCTGGTTGCCGCCGGATAGCGTACGTGCCAAGGCGCTAGCCCCTCTGCCGGAACGCACGTCAAAGTCGCCAATCACCTTCTGCGCGTGCGCCCTAATGGCAGGAAAATTGAGTAGGCCCTGCTTGGCAAAAGGCTGGCGATGGAAAGATTTGAGAATCATGTTCTCTTCCAGCGAGAAGTCTAGTATCAGGCCATATTTGTGGCGATCATCAGGGATAAAAGCCAACCTCGCGGCAATGCGCTCACGCACCGAAAGAGTGGCGGCGTCCCTTTTGTTTATCAGGATGCGCCCACCGTCAAGGCGGCGAAGCCCCACTAGGGCTTCCACCAGTTCCTTCTGCCCGTTGCCGTCAACCCCAGCTAGACCGAGTATTTCTCCCCGCCTAACGCTAAATGAGACATTCTTAACACGTGCCACACCGCCTCGGCCACGCACCTGCACGCCCTCTAACTCCAGCACGGTCTCCGCTAGTTTAGTCGGCCCCTTTTTAACACCAAAGGAGACCGCGCGTCCGACCATCATCGCGGCCAGCGTTTCTTCCGAGGCTTCCGCCACGTCCAAAGTGCCCACTAATTGGCCGCGCCTAATAACCGTGCAGCGCTGCGCCATGGCTTTAATCTCCCGCAACTTATGCGTAATAAGAAAGATAGATTTGCCCTCGGCGGCTAGGTTGGACATGATCTTAGTCAGTTCCTGCACCTCTTGTGGCGTGAGCACAGCCGTGGGTTCGTCAAAAATAAGAATATCGGCATTGCGGTAGAGCATCTTTAGGATCTCCACCCGCTGCTGCATGCCTACCGAAATGTCCGAGATTAAGGCATATGGGTCGACTAACAGCCCATAGCGGTCAGACAACTCCTTAATCCGCTTTGCCGCAAGCTTAATGTCGACAAACAGGCCGCGTGTGGGCTCTAGTCCCAGTATAATATTTTCGGTTACCGTAAAACAAGACACAAGCTTAAAATGCTGGTGCACCATGCCAATGCCAAGGCGATTCGCGGCGTTAGGGTCAGGGATGTGCACTTCGCTGCCGCGCACGCGAATAGAGCCGCTGTCCGGTTGATAGAGACCAAACAGCACGCTCATGAGTGTGGACTTGCCGGCACCGTTCTCTCCCAGTAATGCGTGTATCTCGCCGTGCCTAAGCTCGAGCGAGATATTGTCACAAGCTACAATCCCGGGGAACTCCTTCCGGATGTTCTCCATCTGGACGATTACGCCCATACCATCTACTCCTTTAGAGGGCATTCATTTCCGTCATCAATGTTACCTCACGGGACCTTGAGTCGCAAGGTCCAAAAAAAGGGCGGGTTATCCCGCCCTTCTCGCGTCAGTGAGCGTACTAAGGCAGTAGAGTGCCCCGCTCTGCGGACACCGTCAGCGTACCTGCCTTCAGCGCGTCAAACACCGTTTTGACGCGGGCTTGCACTTCTGCGCTGAGGTTGGGGTTGGTGGCTGGGATGCCGATGCCATCGTTCTTGGCGTTAAAGACCAAAGTCTGCCCGCCGGGGAACTTGCCTTCCTTCTCTGCCTTGATCATGTCAAACGCAGCTTGGTCGATGCGCTTCATGGCCGAGGTGAGGATGACAGACTTACTGCCTTCCCATACACCAAGATTGAACTGGTCAACGTCAACGCCGACGACCCATGCTTCTTTACCGGCGAGAGCGCGTGCCCTCGCTTCGTTGATGACCCCGATACCCACGCCGCCTGCGGCAGCAAAAATAGCCCGCACGCCTCTGTCAAACATAACGGCGGCGAGTTGCTGCCCTGCGGCAACATCGTGGAATGTCCCTTGGTAGACAACATTTTCGGGTAGAATGGATACGGTTGTGCCGAAGTTGGCGTTAGCGTGGGCCACGCCCTGTTGGAAGCCCCAGTTGAACTTCTGGACAGGAGGAATAGCCATGCCGCCAATGAACCCAAATTGGCCTTCGCGCAATTGCAGAGCTGCTGCCAGTCCGGCTAGGAAACCAGACTCGTGCTCAGCAAAGAAAATAGAGACGGTATTAGTCCCAACAACGGGAACCCTGTCGCCCTTATGCGGGCGGCCATCAATTAAGACAAACTTGGCATTCGTGTGCCGCTTTTGCGCCTGATAAATCGCAGTCTCGAACTTAAAACCGGGGGTTACGATAAGGCGGAAGCCTGCGTCAACGAGGTTAGCGATTTCCTTGACGTAGTCAGCTTCGGTGGTACCAACTGGTTTTAGGTAACGAGTTTCAACGCCGAGTTCGGTCTGAGCACGGAGAACTCCTTCCCATGTGCCTTGGTTAAAAGAGCGGTCGTCAATGGTGCCTGCGTCCGTAACCATGCCTACCTTGAGCTTCTCAGGTTCGCGGCGTGCACAACCAACGGTTAGAGTAGCTACTAGAAGGATTGCGAGGAAAACGATTAGACCCTTTCTCATAATCTACCTCCTATTTACTATAGTGTCCTTAGTTATTTTACACCTAGTGTAGTGTTTGTGCAATGGCGCAATGGGTTACTGCCCGCTAAGGGCTTTCCGCTTTCCGCTTTCCGCTTTCCGTTGACAGCGGGGGAAATCATGGATCGTGAATCATGAACTATGACCTAGCGGAGCTCTCAGCACGTAAAACCTAGCAGTCAGCCGTACGCTGTACGTTATGCGCCACTGAGCACTGGGCACTGAGCACTGGGCACTATGTCTCCGCGTCCAGTGCGACACATCGCGCGCAGCGAACAAGTTTCGCACACAGGAGAGCGCGCATGGCAGACGCGCCGCCCGTGCCAAATCAGCAGATGATGCACGTCCCCCCACAGAGATTGCGGGAGCAGGCGACACAGCTCTGCTTCAACTGCTAGGGGTGTCTTGCCACGCGCCCAGCCTAGGCGCATTGCCACCCGAAACACATGCGTGTCTACCGCCAGTGCCGGTACACCGAAAGCGTTGTTAACGACCACATTTGCGGTCTTACGGCCAACACCCGGCAAAGCCACCAACTCGTCTATGGTGCGCGGCACTTCCCCGCCAAACCGCTCACACAGCACACGACACAAGGCCAGAATGTTTCTCGCCTTGTGTCGAAAGAGCCCGAGTGAACGTAGTTCTTCCTCTAGCACTTGCTGCTCTACAGGCAGCAAGTCATAAGCCGATGTGTATTTAGCAAACAGCTTCGCGGTGACCTCGTTAACGCGTACATCGGTACATTGCGCAGATAATACTGTGGCCACGAGCAACTGAAATGGATTAGCAAAATTCAGCTCACAGCGGGCATCGGGGTAGAGCTTGCAGAGCTCCTCTACCACGCTCTCCCACTCTGCCGCTGCGGTTACCATCTGCTAGCGAACAATACTACTAGGGCTGTCAAAGAAAAGCAGAGGCTAATCAAATACATGACGAGCACAGTCTGTCGTTGGCTCAGCCCCGCCTGTAACAGGCGATGGTGCGTATGCCCTTTGTCCGCTACATAGACGGGCTGACCGGAGCGGAGCCTGCGGGTAATGTTGTACACGGTATCGGCAATAGGCAACCCCAGCACTAGGACCGGCACCAACAACCCAACTAAGGTCGCAGACTTAAAGGCCCCTTCTATGGATACAGCGGCCAACGTAAAGCCAAGAAAGTAGGCCCCGGCATCCCCCATAAACGCGCGGGCCGGATTAAAATTGTAACGGAAGAAAGCTGCGGATACTCCCACAAGGATTAGAGAGATAAGCAAAATGGCGGGTTGAGCGTAAACGTACGAGATAACGGCCATCGTGACACCTGCGATAGTAACAATGCCGCAGGCCAGCCCATCCAAACCGTCCATAAAGTTAATCAAGTTCGTCACAGCAACTACCCAAACTACGGTAACTAAGAAGCTCAGCACCGGCGGCAACAAAACCAGTCCGCCCGAAAAAGGATTAGTTAAGAAGTACACCCTAACTCCGCTCGCATACAACAAGCCTGCAGCTAGAATCTGCCCGAGCAGCTTTGGCCACGCCGGAAAATCGCCGCCGCGACTCTTAAAACAATCGTCCAGAAAACCAACTGCAAAGGCCACCGTTCCGCCAAGCGTAAGGCCGACAGCCAACGTGCGCTCAACAGGCAGAATCCACATCACCAGAATCAACCCTAGCCACATAGCTCCGCCGGTGACCGGCACGGGAATCTGGTGAACCTTGCGCGGATTAGGCTGATCTACCAAGCGATAAGTGAGAGCTAGCTTGCGCACGAGTGGCATCAGTGCAGTGACTACGGCATATGCGCCAAACAAAGCCACTACATTTTGCACAAATTATCACCCCATATAAGTTCTCTCACTATCATAGTAGGACTAGCTCTAAATGTCTAGCCTAAAATTTCGCCGAGTTTCGTCACGCTAATCGCAGTCAAGCCATGAACTGAGTTTAAGTTCCGTGAATTATGACCTCGTTGAAGCTTTCTTCTAAGATTTCACCCATCGCCCGCAAAGTCGCTAAAGTTGGCGGCACAAACCTTCGCCCGCTAAGCGAAACGGCGTCTCGCTGCACCGGCTGCAGGGCGAAACGTGCACCTCCCCCGGTGAAGGAAACGATTTCTTGCATGTCCTCTATGTCGTGGAGTCCTGCTGACACTGTTGTACGCAGCTCATGTGTCACACCTGAGGCCTGTAAAAGATATAAGGAGGTCTTAATGCGGTTTAAGTCGACTGCCGGGAGTCCGCAGGTGGCTGCGTACTTGGCGGGACTATTCTTTATGTCTAGCGCCACAAAATCCACTAAGTGTGCGTCGAGCAGGGCCTTCAGCGGTTCAGGATGATATCCGTTAGTATCTAGCTTAACTTCTAAGCCAAGCTCTCTCACCTCGCCGAGAAAAGCGGGAAGAAAAGGAGCAAGTGTAGGCTCGCCGCCGCTGACGCACACGCCCTCAAGTACTTTGCGGCGCTGTGCGAGGAAGTCCCGGACAGCAGCCCACGTCAACTCCGGTTCCTCACGCTTTACAAGCGAGCAGTTATAGCAGTAGGGGCAGTTGAAACTGCACCCGCCCACAAAGAGCACACATGCCACTTTGCCTGGGAAATCTAGCAGTGTCGTTTTTTGCAGACCGCGAAAGCACCGCTCGATACTAGTCATTGGCGGCATCCGGTGCGACGATGTACTCCAGCCTGTCGCTAAACTCCTCTTTCTTGCCGGGGTTCCAGTTCTGCACAGGACGATGGAATCCTACCACGCGCGTCCAGATTTCAGCAGGTGCGCAGCATACGGGGCAGGTGCGCTGCTCCCCCCGGATATAGCCGTGGTCAGGGCACACTGAAAATGTTGGGCTAATAGTGAAATATGGAATGCGGTAGTTCTCCATAACTTTCTTCACGAGGTGTTTGCATGTAATTATATCTTCAATTGCTTCCCCTAAAAAGCCGTGGAATACAGTACCCCCAGTGTAGCGGGTCTGTAACTGCTCCTGCAGGTCGAGCGCGTCAAATATGTCTGTGGTTAAGTTTACCGGCAGATGTGTCGAATTGGTGTAGTATGGCTCCTTGTTGCCAGGAATATGCATTGATGGGTAATTTTCTCGGTCAATCTTAGCTAAGCGATAGCCCGTACCTTCAGCCGGAGTAGCCTCTAGGTTAAACAGGTCGCCCGTCTCTGCTTGATACTCCGCTAAGACTCCCCGCATGTACTCAAGCACGCCCAGCGAGAAGGCTTGTCCTCGCGGCGTAGCGATGCTCTCCCCTAGGCCGAGTAGATTAGCTACCGCTTCATTCATGCCGTTAATGCCAATCGTGTTAAAGTGGTTCTTCCAGTACTCTTGGAAACGCTCCTTTACAGACTTAAGGTAGAAACGGCTGTAGGGGTAGAGCCCAAGGTCAGTGTTTTTCTCGAGCACTTTGCGCTTTATGTCTAGTGACGACTTGGCTAAGTCCATCAGACGGCGCAAGCGGGCAAAGAACTCGTCCTCGTTTGCGGCTAAATAGCCGATGCGCGCCATATTGATGGTAACCACACCGATCGAGCCGGTAAGGGGGTTTGCGCCAAATAAGCCCCCGCCACGCTTGCGCAACTCGCGGTTGTCAAGCCGCAGGCGGCAGCACATGCTGCGGGCGTCTTCCGGGGACATATCGCTGTTGACGAAATTGGCGAAGTAAGGGATGCCGTAGCGCGCCGTCATCTCCATTACGGCGTCAACAACGGGGTTTTCCCAGTCAAAATCCTTCGTAATATTGTAGGTGGGTATAGGAAAAGTAAAGATCCTCCCACGCGCATCGCCTTTCATCATTACATCGGCGAAAGCTAGGTTTATCATGTTCATTTCGGCTTGGTACTCGCCGTAAGTAGAGGAGCCTTGTTCGCCACCAATAATCACGGGTACAGAGGCTAAGGTGACGGGGCAGACGAGGTCCATAGTTAGGTTAACAAACGGTGTCTGAAAGCCTACCCGCGTTGGCACGTTTAGGTTGTAGACAAACTCCTGCATGGCTTGACGTACTTCTTTATGGCCCAGCTTGTCATGGCGAACAAACGGCGCCAAATAGGTATCAAACGAACTGACGGCTTGCGCACCGGCTGCCTCGCCTTGGAGTGTATAAAAGAAGTTCACGAGCTGCCCGAGGGCAGTGCGAAAATGGCGCGGCGGCGCACTTTCTACTTTCCCTGGCACGCCCCTAAACCCAAGCAGCAACAGGTCTTCTAAGCTCCAGCCACAGCAGTAAGGGGCGAGCAGGCCTAGGTCATGCAGGTGAAAATCTCCCCCCACATGCGCCTCGCGCACCTCAGGCGGATAGAGCTGATACAGCCAAAATCCCTTGGTTACCTCTGCAATAACGTGATTGTTCAGCCCCTGCAGTGAAAAATCCATGTTCGAGTTCTCATTGACGCGCCAGTCCTCGCGCGAAACATAGTCTAGGACCACGCGCTGCGCATCGACAAAGGACTTTCTGTTCTGGCGAATTTCCTCGTGCTGGAGGCGATAGCGAATGTAGCGCCGGGCGGTCTGGCGCTCCCCTACTTCCATTAACACTTCTTCTACGGTATCCTGCACTTCTTCCACGGAAGGGAGGCTTTCGGCAAGCTGGCGCTTGCCTAGGGTGTAGACAACGCGCTCGGAAATGACCTCTGCTAGCTTGCGTAGTTCCGCTCGGGCACGCTCGGGGTAAGTCGCGACAAGGGCACTCAGGATAGCGAGAGTAATTTTTTCTTGCTTAAAATGCGCTAGTGTTTTGTCTCTTTTTCTGATTTCTGCAAACACGTGCTGTTCCTCCCAAGCCCTTATGTACTATTAGTAGGATGGTGATGCAAGTAAGTATACTATATATTGTGCTTAGGAGGCAACTAATCGTTGAGCACAGCACTTGGCACTTGGCACTTGGCACTTGGGAAGCAAAAGGGACGGAGCCTTTTGCTTCAGCACATAGCACTTAGCACATGGCACATAGCGGATAGCGGCTGGCGGCTAAAACACTACTCTTTCCCACGGCAGGAGCTTTGTCAGGGTAGCAACAAACGCTTCTAACCCCGCTTTGTCGCGAGGGAGGAAGCGGTTCTTTTTCGGGCTATCGATGTCGAGCACGCCCTTAAGTTCACCCCGGTAAATTATCGGGACAACGATTTCGGATTGCGAGGTGTCGTCGCAGGCAATGTGGCCCGGGAAAGCGTGCACATCGGGCACAACTATCGTCTCGCGTGTTTTGGCGGCAGCGCCACAGACACCCTGCCCTAAGACTATGGCAGAACAAGCGGGCTTCCCTTGAAAAGGGCCAAGCACCAGCAGACCGTCTTTTAACAGATAAAACCCTGCCCAATTGATGTAGTCCAGTTGATGCCAAAGGAGTGCGGCAGCATTACTTAACGCCGCCAGCCATTCTGTTTCGAACTCAACTAAATGGACAAGCTCCTGCTCAAGACTTTGATAAAAATCTGGATGCGATGCGCCTAGTTTTTCGCTGCGATACATCGTTTTCACTCCTAGAAAATAATAACACACCTTGCGCTGGCAAGCCTATTTGGCATTTTAGCAAAATTTACTTGTTTTCACAGCAAAAATCATCACTTACACTTCAAGAGTGACAGCAAATTTAAGGAGAGGAGACAACACTGATGAATCTCATGAAGAAAATTGTCGCCACACTCGTTTTAGTCGCATCTGTCGCTGTTATTCCCCTGCCGGCCATGGCTGCCACAAGCAACGGGGCTAGGGGGGCCCGCGTAGTGCGCTTGGCTCTAAGTTACCTAGGCCGCCCATATGTCTTTGGGGCAACCGGCCCACGCGCTTTTGATTGCAGTGGCTTTACACGCTACGTGATGGCCCGGGCAGTAAGCATTCGCTTACCTCGCACCGCAGCATCGCAGTCGAGAGTAGGTCGCCGCATTTCCCGTGCTACGCTACAGCAAGGGGACCTAGTGTTCTTTCAGAACACCTACAAGCGGGGCGTGTCTCACGTCGGCATCGCACTTGGCAACGGGCGCATGGTGCACGCTTGGACGAGGGGCGGCGTGCGCATTAACCGCCTTAGTGAGCGCTACTTTGTAGCTAAGTACCATAGCAGCCGCACAATGCTGCGCTAGGTTATAGCTCATCTAGGCTGAGCAGTCCTTGGCGGGCCTAATGGCTCACCAAGGACTTTTCTCCTTACAGGCGGTCGTGAATCAGTGACCGGAGTCGCGCTAAATCCTTCATGTCCTTTTGGCGCAAGCGCTTTTGTTTCTTGTCGTAATCGAGCTTATGTTGCCGCTGCGCGCTAGGGCTCATCACATAGACTGCCACGCCGTTGATTATCCCGGTTTTCTCAGGCGGGAACGCCCCAAGGGGCCACACATATGTTGCGTCAGCGTAGCTGTCGTAAGTAACAATCGCCTCGTCTTCCCCCCATAATAGTTCCCAGTCAAGGCGCAGTTTCCCACGTTCGGCGGCGAACGAGCTGGCCGTGACTTCCACTATATTGTAACCCAGCTCCTCAAGTAGCACGCGCACTGACGGGGCGTCATGCGCCAAGACGTGAAAGTCCACGTCGGAGTGATCGCGCTGGTAATTGTGGTCGAGCGCCTCCAGGGCCCACCCTCCGCCCAGCCAAGCTTTCACGCTATGCCGATCAAGTGCTTCGACCAGCTGCGCTATGGCCCTTAGCTGCCGGAGGCGTCGCTTATCCATACAGAGAGACCTCCTGCTCTGTTTATACGCGCAACTTATAGGCCAATTCCTTAAGGATCGCGGGGAAGCGGTTGGGCTCAATTGCCGCCAGTTCAGCCTCCGCGCCAATTAAGGTGGCGGCCACTGTGGGGTCAAATTGTCCCCCCGCTTCCGCTTGGATTATGGCTACCGCTTCGCTTACGGAACGCGCCCTGCGATATGGACGCTCGGATGTCATAGCGTCAAAAGCGTCGGCCACCGCCACGATGCGCGCACCTAAGGGTATAGCAGAACCCCTGCGGAGCCCCGGGTAACCGGGGTACTGCCCTGTAGTTTGTCCATCCCACCGTTCATGGTGGTAGAGGACAATGTCCCGCACGGCTTCATAGCCCTCCACGGAGCGCAGAATTTCATGCCCCAAACGCGGGTGCTGCTTAACATACTCGTACTCATCCGGGGTCAAATTCCCATTCTTATTCAGGATCGCCTCGGGCACGCCTACTTTGCCAATGTCATGCATTAAGGAGCCGAGGCACAGCTCCAACATCTGCCGCTCCGTAAGCCCTAGCTGCTTGGCAATAAAATACGCTACCCCCGCCACGCGGTGGCTGTGCCCCCCCGTATAAATATCCTTAACCTCAATCGCCACCCCGAAGGCTCGCGCTGTGTTGGTCAGCATATCTTGCATGCGCTCATGCTGTTTGGCTAGTGCGCTATTCGATAGGCGCAACGCACGCGTCTGAGTCTCCACCCGGCGCTGCAGGTAGGCGTTACTAACTACCAGGCCCACACCCAAAGTGCCTACCCCTAGAAAAAGGAACAAGGCTTGTCGCACCGTGTCCTCCTGATGTAGAACCCGCGCAATCGAAGGACCAAACCAGCGCGAGTTTATTTCTGCCATCACGCCGTGCCGATGTAGCCGATACAGCGCCTTGTTTAGCACGCGCCTCAGCTGCGGGTCAGCCTGCCCCCAAAGCGCCATCGCATATTCTCCCTGTGTGTCGGCAAGCGGCGCGATAGTATAGAACGGCAAGTCTTTAGCGCCAATTATGTACCTAGCTACCCACAGCTGCTCAACCCAAGCGTACGCTTCACCCTGCGCTAAAGCGGCGAAAGCTTCTGCCGGCGTAGCCTTTGGCAAAATCCTATGGCCCTCGCCGACTAAGCGTTCTGCCGTCGCCGAGCCTGCCTGTGCCGCTATGGGGAGACCGCGCAGGGACTCTAAATCGCTGGTTGGAGAACCTCGCCTAGTGATTACCCCGTGCAACGTGTAGAGGTAGGGGTCCGTAAACTGATAGAGCACGCGGCGCTCAGGTGTAATGCGCATACCGGAGACAACGTGCGCGTCACCTTGCCTGAGACGTGCACGTACCTCTACCCATGTATCTTGCTCGACAACTACGGGGATCATCAGCACGCGTTCGAGCTCGCGCATCAAGTCAATTTCGTAGCCTACGGCTTCGCCTTCGCGCACATATGTAAAGGGCGGAAAGTCACGACCCGCTAAAACGCGCAGTTCTCCAAGCTCCTCGAGAAAGCGAACCTCCGCTTGGGTGAAGGTGTATGTTAGGGTGGGAAACAGAAGTGGCGCACTCCACACCAGCACGACCACAAGCATAACCACGTAGAAACCAAGATAGCTTTTCACCAGCCGTGACACGACCCCACCCTCTCTCCCCTCTCCAATTGTACCTGTTCCCATACAGCTTGACTACACTTTGTTTGGGCGATCTACGCTAGGTTCGGTACTTGCGGGCCACCGCTTCGGCCACGCGCAACCCATCCACGGCTGCGGACATAATGCCGCCGGCATACCCCGCTCCCCCACCCGCGACATAAAGACCCCGGATGCTACTTTGTCCGTCCTCTCCTCGCACCATTTTTACGGGGGAAGAACTGCGCGTTTCCACACCCGTGAGCACAGCCCTAGGGTTGGCGAACCCCTTGAGCTGCCTGTCGAAGGCGAGCAGACCTGCCTGCAGGGAGGCAATGACAAACCCCGGTAAGCATAGACTAAGGTCACTCGGCTCCACCCCCGGCAGATAGGAAAATTGGCTGCCCCCGAGAATCGCCGACCTGCGACCGCTGAGGAAGTCCCCGACCAACTGAGCGGGGGCGCGGTGTGTCTGTCCGCCTAACTGCCAAGCCCGCTCCTCCCAGTGGCGCTGAAAGAGGGCCCCGGCTAAGGGGTGTGTGCTGCCGTAATCTGCTGGGCATACTTCAACTAAGACGGCGCTGTTGGCTTGCCCGCTCGCGCGCGCATGCTCGCTCATGCCGTTGGTGACCACACCACACTGCTCCGAAGCCGCAGCTACAACTTGTCCGCCCGGGCACATGCAAAAAGTGTATACCGACCGTCCGCTTGACGGATGATGGCTTAGTTTGTAGTCGGCCGCGCCCAAATTCGGGTGCCCGGCAGCTCTGCCATACTGCGCTTCGTCAATGAGGGCTTGCGGATGCTCGATGCGCGCACCAATGGCAAAGGGTTTAGGTGCCATGTCCACTCCCCGCGCGAGTAGAGCTGCAAAAGTATCGCGCGCGCTGTGTCCCGGTGCCATAATTACTACGTCCGCCGGCACTACTTCTTGCGCGTTAATGACTACGCCGGACACAGCTCCTCTGTCGATGCAAAAATCTGTAGCCTGCGCTCGAAAGCGCACTTCGCCGCCGCGCGCCATAATAGTCTGCCGTATGGCTCTCACTACGGAACGAAGTATGTCGGTACCGACATGCGGCTTAGAACTAAAGAGGATGTTCTCCGGCGCGCCTGCCGCGACAAGATCTGACAGGACTTTGCGACAGCGGGGATCCTTGATGTTCGTCGTGAGTTTGCCGTCCGAGAAAGTCCCAGCCCCTCCTTCGCCAAACTGCACGTTAGAGTTTGGGTCTAAGTCGCCCTGCAGCCAGAAGTGGCGCACTTTTGCGGCACGCCTGTCCACATCGTCGCCGCGCTCTAGCAACAGGGGTCGAAAGCCTAGCTCCGACAGTAGCAGACCGGCAAAAAGACCCGCAGGTCCCGTCCCGATAATCACCGGGCGGTACTTGAGACTTTGCTCCCCTAGCTTAGGCAAGCAGTAACTTTCCGTAGGCGCTGGGGCGATATCGGGGTCGCGACTTTTCTGCAGCAGCTTTGCCTCGTCATCCACAGCTACATCGACGGTATACACGAAACGAATGTTGTCTTTGCGGCGGGCATCGATAGCCTCTTTATAGATGTGAAGATGTGAAACAGCGCTGTTGGCGATGCCAAGCTTTTTAAGCAAGCAGGGCAGTACTTCGCCGCGCTCCGCTAAAGGAACTTTTATGTTGCTGACTCGAATCATGTCTTCTCCTCCAGATTGTTTACTTCATTATAACCCGCACCTAGCACAATCACTGCATGGTATGACTGCCCAGAGCAGTTAAGGTATTCGGCAGTTTTCTGCTATATATTTCACATTTTTTGATAAATATTTATCAAAGCGCTTGAAATCCTAGGGTCTGGTGTGGCACAATCGTGGAGAGAAACATCACCCCAATAAGGACATAGGAGGTTTCGCGCATGCAGTTTAGTTTGACAGCCGAACAGAAAATGCTCCTGCAGATGGTACGGGAGTTTGCCGCTAGGGCCATTGCGCCATCCGTTGCCGAGCGTGATGAGAACGAGCATTTCTCTCGCGAATTGTTCAATTCACTTACGGAGCTTGGCGTCGCGGGCATCTGTTTCCCCGAAAGTTACGGTGGAGCAGACGGAGATACCTTGAGCTACATCCTAGTTGTAGAGGAATTGTCGCGTGTGGACGATGGCCTAGGCATCACTCTATCCGCCGATGTCTCACTCGCGGGCTGGCCCATTTTCCAATATGGCAGCGAGGAACAAAAGAAGAAGTTTCTAGCTCCGATAGCCGAGGGCAGTAAAATGGGGGCCTTTGCCTTAACCGAGCCAAATGCGGGGACAGACGCTGCTGCACAGCAAACAACGGCTATTGACGCGGGCGACTGCTATGTGCTAAACGGCAGCAAGATATTTATCACTAACGCCGGGGAAGCGGAAACCTACATTGTGTTTGCCATGACCGACAAAAGCAAGGGAATAAAGGGCATGTCCGCGTTTATTGTGGAGAAGAATACTCCCGGGTTTACTTTTGGCAAGAAGGAGCACAAATTAGGCATTCGCACCTCCGTCACTATGGAGCTTGTTTTTCAGGACTGCCGTATCCCAAAAGCCAACTTGCTGGGAAAAGAGGGCGATGGCTTTAAGATCGCCATGGCCACCCTTGACGGCGGGCGGATTGGCGTAGCGGCACAGGCGCTAGGTATCGCCCAAGCGGCGCTAGATCACGCCATCAAATACTCTAAGGAACGCGTCCAATTCGGCAAGCCTATCTCCCACAACCAGGCCATTGCCTTTATGCTCGCGGACATGGCGACGCAAATCGAGGCGGCGCGCCTGCTGACATATCGCGCTGCCTACCTTAAGGACATGGGACTCCCCTACGCCAAGGAGGCGGCCATGGCCAAGATGTTTGCCTCCGACGCAGCCATGAGTGTCACAACTGATGCCGTGCAGATCTTTGGAGGCTATGGCTATAGCCGCGAGTACCCAGTGGAGCGCTTGATGCGCAACGCCAAAATCACGCAAATCTACGAAGGCACAAACCAAGTGCAGCGCATGGTCATCTCTAGCGCCCTCTTGCGCGACAGCAAGTAAGTATGGAGTTCGTCGTCTGCGTCAAGCAAGTACCTAACACTACCGAAGTAAAAATCGACCCGGAAACGAATACGCTGATTCGCCAAGGCGTGCCGAGTATCGTTAACCCCTTCGACAAGAATGCCGTAGAGGCGGCGCTAAGGTTGCGCGAACAGCACGGAGGGAAAGTGACCGTTATCTCCATGGGGCCACCGCAAGCCGAGGAGGCCCTGCGCGAGTGCTTGGCTATGGGAGCAGATGAGGCCATTTTGGTTAGCGACCGCGCTTTTGCCGGGGCCGATACTTTGGCTACGAGTTATACACTGGCCACGGCCATCGAAAAGATGGGGCATTTCGACTTAATTATCTGCGGCAAGCAAGCCATCGACGGGGATACCGCGCAGGTAGGTCCGGAGCTTGCCGAGCACCTCGATATTCCACAAGCCACCTATGCCTCCAAGATCGAGATTGCTGACGGCAACGTGAGAATCGAACGCGAACACGAAGAGGGCATAGAGGTGCTTGAGACTAGGCTGCCGTTGCTGATTAGCGTCGTTAAGTCCATTAACGAACCGCGCCTGCCGACGGTAAAGGGCACAATGAAGGCCAGCCGCAAGGCGATAGTGCTCTGGACAGTGAACGACCTTGCCGTGGACCATGCCCGGCTTGGGCTCAAGGGCTCCCCTACCCAAGTTGTCCGCATCTTTACCCCCAAGCAGCGTACCCAAGGCAAACTAATCCAGAAAGACACGGCGCGGGCAGCAGTGCTAGAGCTACTTGGCAACCTAGCTGACGCTAAGCTAGTGTAGGGGGGCCAAGAATATGACGATTAAAGTAAATAGCGCCGAGTGCATCAGCTGCGGCGTATGTCTGCCGGCTTGCCCGTTTGGAGCAATCGTTTGGCAAGGTGATAAGGCCTACATTGATGAAAGATGTACCCTGTGCGGTGCCTGTCTTGATGTATGTCCCGTTAATGCCATCGTGCGCGAGGACGAAGCGCGGGAAGTTAGCGTAGATAAGAGCGCTCACAGCGGCGTCTGGGTCTACATGGAGCGGGTCGGGGACAGGCTCCGCAGTGTTGGCCACGAGTTGCTAGGACAAGGCAGGCTGTTAGCTGACTCGCTGCAAGAAGAGCTGTCTGCCGTATTGATCGGGGATGACGTTTCCGGACTGGCGCAAGAGACAATCGCTAGCGGTGCTGATAGAGTCTACTTGGTGGAGGGTGCCGAGTACGCACACTACAGCACCGACGCCTACACTAAAGCTCTGGCTGAATTGATACGCCTCTACAAACCGTCTGTCGTGCTGCTTGGCGCAACCACCGACGGGCGCGACCTCGCGCCGCGCGTCGCCGGACGTTTGGGCACAGGACTTACCGCTGACTGCACGGGCCTAGGGATTCAGGCAGAGACAGGCTTAGTGGAGTGGACGCGCCCAGCTTTTGGCGGCAACATTATGGCTACCATTCTCTGTCCAGACCATCGTCCGCAGATGGGCTCGGTCCGCCCGAAGGTATTTAAGCGCCCAGTGCCGAATTGGGAGCGTACAGGCGAGATTGTTCATGTCCCCATCCGGGTTGAGGCGAGCGAGATTCGCACCAAACTGTTGGAAGTCATTCAAGTAGGTGCGGCGACCTTAAACCTTGAGGAAGCGGAGATTATTGTCTCCGGCGGTCGCGGCATGGGCAAGCCTGAGAACTTTGCCCTGATTGAAGAATTGGCAGAGGTCTTGGGAGGGGCGGTCGGCGCTTCGCGCGCTGCTGTCGACGCAGGATGGAAGCACCCACTGCATCAAGTCGGCCAAACCGGCAAAACTGTCGGGCCCAAAATCTACATTGCCTGCGGCATTTCCGGCGCGATTCAGCACCTAGCTGGCATGTCCTCGTCGGACATAGTTATCGCCATAAACAAAGATGCCGACGCGCCCATCTTTAAGGCAGCCGACTACGGCATCGTTGGCGACGTGATGGAAGTGTTGCCTGTAATGATCGAAGAACTGCGCAAGCAAGGGAGGTAGAGTTAATGTTTCAAGATGTAAAGTTTGCTGACATCAAGGTAGGCGACACAGCTTCCATGTCTAAGACAATCAGTGAATCCGACATTTATCTGTTCGCGGGCGTCACAGGCGACTTTAACCCCGTCCATATCAACGAGGAATTCGCCAAAACCACTATGTTTAAAGGGCGCATTGCGCACGGCATGCTCTCAGTTGGGCTTATATCCGCAGTGCTGGGTACGGCCTTGCCCGGGGCCAACACCATCTACCTCGCCCAAGAGCTATCCTTTAGGGCTCCGGTAAGAATCGGCGACACCGTGACGGCCACGGTAGAAGTCCTTGAGAAAATCGACGGCAAAAACCGCATCATTCTCCGGACTACCGCCACCACCCAAGACGGTACGCTAGTCATCGACGGCAAAGCCACCGTCATGAAAAAGTAAAAAACATGGGGACGGTCCTTTTGTGTTATGCCCTCACCACGATGTTAAGCCCTATGCCCGTCACCC
>QLUB01000001.1 GCA_018725205.1 candidate division NPL-UPA2 bacterium | reverse complement strand
CCTCATCCCTCCGCGGGGTGACAACTGCAGTCATTTCCTGCCCGCCGCGGCGAAAGACGAACACCAAGGGTTGCCCGCCGCTGTCGGCGATAGCTCGCTGAAGATCAGACCAAGTCGCAATGGCTTCGTCACCAATCGTTAGTATCCTGTCCCGCGGCTGCAACCCAGCCTGCGCCGCTGGCCAGCTGTCGTTTACTGTTCCCAGAATAGGCTGGCTCGACGGCACCCCCACAGACATAAAGATAAACGAGAATATTAGCGCTGCCAAAAGGAAGTTCATGATTGAACCGGCAGCAACAAAAGTCATGCGCTGCAGCACAGTCTTTTTGTCGTAGCGACGTGCTTCAGGTATTGCTGCGCCAACTGCGGTCGTTTCCTCACCCGCTACACGCAGAAAACCACCCACTGGTAGCAGGCGCAGTGAGTACTTGGTTTCCCCCCGCTGAACAGAAATTAGAGCAGGCCCCATGCCTAGGGCAAACTCCTGCACATACATGTTTGCGGCCTTTGCCGCCAAGAAGTGCCCGAGCTCGTGGAAGAACACCAGCACCCCGATAATTACGACAGCAAGTAGAATCACCAACTAGTACACCGCTTTCTGTCTAATAATCGCTTGAGCCTGATTGCGCGCCCATGTGTCAACCTCCAGAACGTCAAGAACATCCTGTGGAGGGGAGGGCAGGCTTGCAGACATTGCCTCCTCCACGATGGCCTCAATGGCGAGGAAAGGCACCCTCCCAGCTAGGAAAGCATCCACAGCAAGTTCATTGCTGGCATTAAGCACAATTGGATGTGAGCCGCCAGCTCTCCCCGCAGCAATTGCTAGGGGAAGACAGCGGAAAGTCTCTACATCTGGGAGATGAAACGACCACGTTGTGTTTTGCCAGTTGTTTAGGACATAATCCCCCGACCACCGTTCGGGATAGGACAGCGCCAGCTGGATGGGAATACGCATATCCGGACGGCTGCACTGGGCTAGCTGGGAGCCGTCTATGAACTCAACCATAGAGTGCACAATGCTCTCCGGATGCACTAAGACCTCAATGTGTTCGTATGAGATGTTAAATAGGTGATGGGCCTCAATGATCTCCAAGCCCTTATTCATCAACGTTGCCGAATCCACGGTTATCTTGCGTCCCATGCGCCAAGTGGGATGCCGCAAAGCATCATTTGAGGTCTGCGTCGCGAGCAGAGAGCGAGGTTTGCCGAGAAACGGGCCGCCGGAGGCTGTAAGAATCAGCCTCTTTACATCCGATGCGCGCCACCCCCTCAGTGCCTGCCAAATGGCAGAGTGCTCACTATCTACGGGTACAAGTTCCCCTCCATGTCGCCTGACCTTTTCTAGGAGCAGAGGACCTGCAGCCACTAGCGCTTCTTTATTGGCAAGTGCTAGACGAACACCTTGTTCTGCTGCAGCGAACACTGCCGGAAGGCCCGCCATGCCGCTCGTCGCCGCTACCACGACTTCTGCCTGGGACTCTCTCACCAAATCTACAGCGCCAGATTCGCCTGAAAACACGGTGAGACTCGGAAACTCCTGACGAAGCGCCCACTCACTGGCTGTGTCGCGTATGGCTACAGAGGCGGGAGTGAACTCTCGCACTTGCGCCCGCAGTAATGCCAAGTTGAGCCCAGCGCCAAGTCCCACTATCCGCAGTCGATGGGGATTGCGCCGTACGACATCCAGAGTGTTTGCGCCTATGGAACCCGTGGAACCTAGAACTATGATGTCCTTCATAGTGTTATCGCCGTCCATACCCAATACACCGCGGTGGCCGAGAACATTAGCGAGTCGAATCTGTCGAGGACGCCGCCATGTCCCGGGAGTAGAGTACCCGAGTCCTTTACGCCCACATATCGTTTCAGAGCCGATTCCGCAAGATCGCCCAACTGCCCTACCACGCCGACCAGTATGCCTAGGACTATGGCCCCTATCAGACCTATACGCAAATAGCCGTGAACTACGGCGAAGACCAGGACGCTTCCTAGCAGCCCCCCGAGTGCCCCTTCTACGCTCTTCTTAGGCGAAATGTCCCGCCAAGGTCGCAAACGGCCGAACTGCACTCCAATAAAGTAGGCAAAAGAATCATAAGCCCATACCCCGATAACAGCTGCCAAGGCCCACATGACGCCAGCCTCAGCGCGCAGAAGGAGTAAATTCCCAAGGAGAAGGGAGGGATATAGAGCTGCCAGCAGATTAGCCCCTACTTCGGCCAAACTAAACGAGGGGAACGTAATCAGCTGACGAATCAATAGCGCGGCGCACAAAGCCACAACCAGCTGCAGCCCGAACCAGACTGCTCCAACATGGACTGCCCCTAAATAGAGTATGGGAAACCAATAGACTAAAGAACTCGTGGCTATGCTCTTAGACCGTAAGAGATTCTTCATTTCCGCTACCGCAATGATCGCAAGCACCATCGTCAGGAGCGTCATGGGCAGCGCCCCTTCATAGATTACGACGAGGAAAATGGGAAGCGCTACTAGCACAGTAAGAACTTTAGTAAGCACAGGCAGCCCCCTAACGCTATAATCCTCCTCGCCTGACGCTGCGACCGCGATATTCCTCAATGACTCGAACAAGGTCGTTGCCATCAAAGTCTGGCCAAAGCTTATCTACGAAGAATAGTTCTGTGTATGCCAACTGCCAAAGAAGGAAGTTGCTGATGCGCCTTTCGCCGCCCGGGCGGATAAGCAGCTCCGGGTCAGGCAGTTCCGCAGTGTATAAGCCAGTGGCAAAGTCGGCCTCGTTGCCTACAATGCCATAGCGCTCCATAAACAGGCGCGCGGCTCTCACAATCTCTGCCCGCCCGCCGTAGTTAAGAGCAAGGCTGACGGTAAGTCCAGAGGCGTTCTGCGTTGCCGCTACAGCTTCCAGAACAACGTGACGTGTAGCCGGCGGCAGTCCATTGATGTCACCTAAAACTTTTAGGCGCACATTTGCCTCTTCCAGTGCAGGGCGTTCCCTGCGCCAGAACTCCCCCGGCAAGCTCATGATGAACTCCACTTCCGTGGAAGGACGTTTCCAGTTTTCAGTCGAAAACGTGTATAGAGTAAGATACTTTATGCCAAGCCGCACAGATTCCTTAATGACACGCCGAGTGCTCTCTAGACCTGCGCGATGGCCAGCCGTGCGCGGCAAGCCGCGTCGCTCGGCCCACCGGCCGTTGCCGTCCATGATGATTGCTATATGTGAGGGCAAGGGACTCGCGTCTGATGCGGGAAGTGAAAGTTTACGCCGGAACATTCTTATGCCTTCCTCCTGTAGCATAATCCCCCCACTTTGGGGGGAGTGCGCTACACCTCCATGATTTCCGCCTCTTTGGCCAGTAGCACCTCGTCAGCCTCTTTAATGTACTTATCTGTAAGTTTTTGTACTTCTTCTTGACCTTTTTTGGTCTGGTCCTCGGAGGCGCTCCCATCTTTTTCGAGCTTCTTCACCAGTTCATTAGCGTCCCGGCGTAAATTACGGATAGCCACTCTCGCCTCTTCCGCCTTCTTCTTTGCTACTTTCACCAGCTCGTTGCGCCGTTCGGTAGTTAGGGCAGGGATAGACAAGCGTATCAAGGCCCCATCGCTGTTAGGGGTAAGTCCTAAGTCAGATTTCTGAATTGCCTTCTCAATCGGCTTGAGCAATGCCTTATCCCAGGGTTGAATAACGAGTGTGCGCGCATCAGGCACAGTAACACTGGCAATTTGGTGTACGGGTGAGGGCACACCGTAGTACTCCACCACTAACTTCTCAAGCAATGCAGGCGTAGCTCTGCCGGCACGCAGCCCCCCTAGTTCCTTCTGTAGGGACTGCACCGACTTCTTCATTTTGTCCTCGATTTCTCTTAGTACATCCTTAATCAATTGGCATCATCCCTCCTGATGAAAGTTCCCACATCTTCACCCATCACCGCGCGTTTAATATTTCCGCGTTCAACAAGACTGAAAACCATAATCGGAATGCCGTTGTCCATGCAGAGCGAGGTAGCCGTGGCGTCCATCACGCGCAGGTTACGTTGCAAGACCTCTATGTAGCTCAGCTCGGCAAAACGTTTGGCGTTGACGTTTAGATGAGGGTCACTGTCGTAGACGCCGTCTACTTGCGTGGCCTTGAGGATTATCTCAGCGCCAATTTCCGCTCCGCGCAGAGCTGCGGTTGTATCCGTTGAAAAGAAGGGGTTGCCTGTGCCTGCCGCAAAAATCACGATGTATCCCTTCTCCAAGTGCGTAATAGCCTTGCGCCTAATGTAGGGCTCAGCAATCTGTTTCATCTCGATCGCAGTCTGCACTCTAGTCGCTACTCCTAGTTTCTCGATAGCATCTTGCAGAGCCAACGCATTCATTACAGTAGCCAGCATCCCCATGTAATCCGCTGTGGCACGGTCTAGGCCTTCTCTGCTTCGAGGAGCGCCCCGCCACAGATTTCCCCCTCCCACGACTACCGCCACATCGACCCCCAAATGCCTAATCTCTACGAGCTCTGCAGCCACGCCGGAGACTATGTCAAGGTCAATGCCAAAGCCCTGTTGTCCGGCCAAAGCTTCTCCACTCAGTTTTACGATTACGCGGCGATACTTAGGCTTCACTAACAAAAACCTCCATGTTATCTTCGCCAAAGTCATCCGATTTCCTGCAGCACAATACCTAGCAGCACAATACCTAGCAGCACAATACCTAGCGATTGCATCTCAAAAAGGGGAACACTCCCGTGTTCCCCTCTGTGCGTTACTCCTCGCTGGTGCGTTTGGGCAGACCTTCACCCATTTGATAGCGGACAAACCGGCGCACTGTGATGTTTTCTCCGGTAGTTGCAACCCTCGACTGGATATGCTCCTTAACGGTGACTTCCCCCTCGCGAATGAAGGGTTGCTCCATAAGACACACATCAGCAAAGAATTTCTCTAGGCGACCCTCTACCATTTTGTCGATAATCTTTTCCGGCTTGCCCTCGTTGATGGCCTGCGCTCGCAATATGTCTTTTTCGTGTTGAATTATGTGCGCGGGGACCTCCTCGCGCACAATATACTGCGGGTTAGCCGCAGCGATTTGCATGGCGATATCGCGGCAAAGAGCGCGAAACTCGTTCGTCTTAGCAACAAAATCAGTCTCACAATTCACTTCCACGAGCACACCTATGCGGCCGTTACCGTGGATGTAGGACTCAACCACACCCTCGCTAGTGATACGCCCGGCCTTTTTATTGGCGGCCGCTAGTCCCTTCTCACGCAGGAACTCGACTGCCTTTTCCATGTCGCCATTAGTTTCATTAAGCGCTTTCTTGCAGTCCATCATGCCGGCGCCTGTGCGTTCACGCAGGTCCTTTACGAGACTGGCTTCAATTTTGGCCATAGTGCATACCTCCCTCGTTTCGCATCCTTACTCGTACCGCTACTCCGCTAACTGCTCGCCCTGCCTAGCTTCGAGGACAGCATCGGCCATGGTCGCAGTTAACAGCCTAACCGCGCGGATGGCGTCATCATTCCCCGGAATAATGTAGTCTATTTCGTCAGGATCGCAGTTAGTGTCAACGATGGCCACGATGGGAATACGAAGCCTGCGCGCCTCGGCTATGGCATTTCGCTCCTTGCGGGGATCAATGACAAATAGCGCCCCTGGAAGCTGGCGCATGTTCCGGATACCGCCAAGGAACTTCTCTAACCTGTCCATTTCCTTGCGCAAGTTGATGACCTCTTTTTTGGGAAGAACGTCAAACGTGCCATCGGCTTCCATGCGCTCAAGCTCATGCAAACGCTTGATACGCTTTTCAATTGTTTGGAAATTAGTTAGCGTGCCGCCCAGCCAGCGCTGGTTCACGAAGAACATGTTGCAGCGACGAGCTTCTTCGGCGACTGCCTCCTGCGCCTGCTTCTTTGTCCCGACAAACATGATGTTTTCTCCATTGGCTACAACGCTCTTCACGAACGCGTAAGCCTCATCTAATTTGCGCACGGTCTTCTGCAGGTCGATGATGTAGATGCCGTTACGCTCCATAAAGATGAATGGAGCCATCTTGGGGTTCCAGCGGCGCGTTTGATGACCAAAGTGCACGCCCGCTTCGAGTAATTGTTTCATGCTGATAACTGCCATGAGACTCACCTCCTTAGGTTTTCCCTCCGCGCCTTCTACTGCGCCAAGACCGTGGCCTTCGAGGCACGGCACCACTTAGCACATCCGGCAGCGTGTGTGATAAAACACCGACGTTTAGCATAGCACAGCTGCCTCATTAAGGCAAGCGAAATGAAACCCGCTGCGTACGCTCGGCCTCACCGAGTGGGCGATTTTGCTCATCAATGGCCATACAGGCCCCATCTAGCATCTTAGTCTTCACGACGCCAAGTGCGTAGGGATTGCCTTTAAGGTGAGGAGCATCTAGATACCCGACTTCAATCGCCCGGGCGATCGTCCTCGGGTCAGTCAAAGAGTCAGGACCATTGCCAAGCTCAGCTATGGCCTCGAGCAAAAGCGTAACCTCAGCCACTAGGAAGTCGCGCCTAGCTGCCACATTCGGGTCCGTACTAGGATTCGGCGCACCGAAGAGGTAGTTGCGTACCACTCCGTGGATGATATTGCAGCTTTCGGCAACCACCTCGGGCGTGGCGGCGAAATTGGCTTCCGAGTACCCTACGACATGGACGATTTGAGGTCTAAGGGAAAGTGCCAACGCAATGGATGATGCTAACTGCCCTTTAGCCACTGCCATGTTGGAGGAAAGGCTCATCAGCCCCGTCCGCACCTGGCGCACAGAGGCAAAACTGTCATCGTGTAAGGCTTCGATCAAAATTTGTTTGGCCAACATTTTGGCAAGGTCGGCTACATACGAGGTTCCCACGGGGGTGTTAAACATATACTGCGCTACGTAAGTTCCGACTCCCATGCGCTTGGCATTAAGGGCGGCTAAGTAAGCCGCTGCCACGGCCACAACATCCGGAGCGTCCCGCAGGCTCCAGTGATGCGCCTCGTTCACCTCAACAGGTATCCCGCGCTCGGCATGCCAGGCCATAACCCTCTGGTTCTCGGTAATGCTTTCGCTGGGAGATCTGTTGGATCTGCCGTCCAACACGTTGTACCAGCACAACGGGACGGCTGCCCAAGCGTTATTGATCGTCTCTAGGCTCATTTCAGCCCATTTCAAGAGGTCGCGCGTGCCGGAATAGCAGCGCAGCAAGGGATAGTTGCCTGTACGCGACGCGGCATAGATACTCTCTAGGTCGGAACTAGTGCGCACCGGCACTCCCCCCGCTCCGTGCTGAAGGGGGTCCATTTCCTGTGGCCGGAAAAAAGCATATTGGGCGTTCTGGTCGGGACCGAGCGATAGAACGTCGAGCACTTTTGCTCCGGCAATTGCTTTTACACCTTCGATAGTAGCCTGCAGGTCAGACAAGCCGAAGTGATGCCGAATCAACGGATAGGGGGACTTGGCATTAATCCTTGCTAAGAGGCTCTGCGGCGGCCTCGTCACCGCATCCCCTACTTTTTCGCCACGCAAGTAAGCTAAGACTTCGACTGGTCCGTCCTCACCTGAAAAAATACGCGAGAACATATCGGCTTCACGAGCGACTGCCGCTACGGGCAGTGTTCCGCCAAACACAAGCTCCGTACCGGCGAGGCCTGCCGCTGCAAGCGATGCCTTTAATTCGTTTAGCAAGGCTCCTGCCGCCTCGGGGCTTAGGCGGTAGCTCACGGCAATTAAGTCAGGTTTCAACTCTAGGCTCGCTGCAATCAAGGCATTGATTGGAGTGGCAGGCCCAAGAAAATGGGTGCGTCTTCCCAGCTGCTCAGCTATCTGCAGGAAAGAGACTATGCCCGCGACATGTACGCAGCTCCCAATAGCAGCACCAAGGATTCGCTTAGACATCAAGCGTACCCTCCAGCACTAGTTTCCGAATTTGCTTTACCGATAGCTCAGCTAGCCCCATAGTCTCCACCGTTCTCCCTTCAGCCCAGTAGTCGGTATCGTGAATGACCGAGGCGAGATGGATCATGTTGTCAATCATGGGGGTGGGCACGTTGAGGTGATGCCCTAGTGAGGACATGGGCACCAGACTCATGGGGACATCTTCGGTGATATACCGCATCAAGGTCGTAGGTGGAGCAGTAATCCCCTTATACCCTATATTGGCCTGCATAGCTTCGTAGAGCGTTCTGCCTGCGGCGTCATAGGCGATATAGAGCCATTCCCGGGCCGTCATTGCCCGAATTCCTAAAGCTGCCGCCACAGCTACTCTTTCCATGTCCATTGTCTCCAGAACGCGCGCTACCGCCGGCGTAGCACCGTCCATATAGAAATCAAACTCGCCGTGTGTCGATTCGATGCGCCCTGCATTGAGAATCGTGAGTGCGGGGTGAAAGATAGCGCCGATATTGTCCAGACTAGTCTTCAAAACGTTATCCCCGGGCACGAACTGAGGGTAGATGATGTTTAACTTGTTAATCACCTCTGGGGTGCGGTAGCTAGGGATAGCGGCTACTGGGATAACGTTCTTAATGCCAAAAACATGTACTTTCGCAGGATTTAACATACGGCAAGCATAGATCAGAGTGGATGCTTCCGAGATAATTACATTAGCGGTACACCCGTGCTCACGAATAATATTAAAAAACTCTAGTGCACCGCCGGTACGACCGGGGTGCAACACCACAATCTGCCCGTCGCGTAGGTACGGGGCGCAAGCTCGAGCTATCGCCGCATGACCGTTTGCCGGCACCACAACCATAATCAGCGCCGCGTCTTTAATGGCCGATTCCATATCTGTAGTGACTTGCTCTAGAGCACCAAAGCCCTCTATTTGCCCAGTGAGTTCAATGCTCTTGGCCATGGCAAATGGCGCGATGCGGTCAGCACTGCGATTGTACAGCGATACTTCACAACCCATAAGGCCCAAGTGTCCAGCCATACCCTGCCCGCCATGGCCTGCGCCAAGTACCGCTATTCTTGGCAACAACTGCTTAGCTGTCTTTTGACGAAATCTCGACTTTCGCGAGGGTTGGATAGGAGCTAACACTACACTACTCCTCCTTCTTAGTTATAGTCAGACTAAGGCAGACTCTCACTGAAAATTCTTAATCCACTCCTTACAGGTTTCTATAGCTCTAGGCAGGACAATGTTAGGCCGCACTAGAAATTAACTTACCAAGGATTAGGAAGGAGCCGGTAGAATGAGCCTCCGCATAGCAATCGTCTACACAGTAGAAGCAAACCACCCACACGGCATAGCTAACCCCCACGGTGCCGAGCAACTGGGCAAAACCAACGACGCTCTTAAACGGGCAATTGAAGCGTTGGGGCACTACCCATATCTAATTCCTGGCGACTTCAATTTACTTAACAAGCTGTTCGAGTTGCGCCCTGACGTGATCTTTAACAACTGCACCGGGATCAACGATAAGTCCAGTCAGCCGCAAATTGCAGGCCTCTTAGAGCTCTCCAAAATCCCGTTCACGGGCAGCGGTCAGACAGCTCACACACTAGCACTATACAAGCCACTGGCTAAAAAGGTGCTGTCTTTTCATGGCGTGCCCACACCTGCCTTTGTGGTAATAGATAAATTTGACGACGATTTGCCAATTGGACTGAGTTACCCAGTTATTGTCAAGCCGGAACGCGAGGGCTCAAGCATTGGCATCTCAGCCAAGAGCGTAGCTTTATCCCCCCGTGAAGCAAGAACTATCTCCGAGCAAGTGATTCAGCAGTTTAGGCAGCCTGCTCTCGTCGAGGAATTTGTTGCCGGACGCGAATTTACCGTAGGAGTACTTGAAGCACCCATCGCGCGAATTCTCCCACCTGTAGAAATTATGTTTACTGGCAGCGGTGATTTCTACACCCAACAAGTAAAGTCACGCGATGCAGTAGAAACCAAGTGCCCGGCGGACATTCACCCCGCACTGCTACAAAGGATAGGAGATGTTGTTCTTGACGCCTTCAACGCCCTCGGCTGCCGCGATTACGCCCGCATTGATGTACGTGTTGACGCCAGTGGGGTGCCCTATGTTATTGACGTGAACACATTGCCCGGCATTGAGCCGGGCTATAGCGACTACCCCAAAGCTGCGCTTGCAGGAGGGCTATCCTATGAGCAACTAATAAACCATTTGCTGCAGAATGCCTTACAGCGCTCACTGCGAATTTAAGGAGCTTGTCCTAATGCCCCTGCTTGGCCATCTCTTCAAGGAGCTTGTTGTTGAGAACTTTGATGTAAGTTCCCTTCATACCCAGCGAGCGAGATTCAATGACACCGGCGCTTTCGAGCTTACGCAGGGCGTTCACAATCACTGAGCGGGTGATGCCAGCCTGGTCGGCAATTTTACTGGCTACCAGCAGTCCCTCGCTCTCAGTGCCCAGCTCACGGATGATGTGCTCAATGGCTTCTAGCTCGGAGTAGGACAGAGCATCCACCGCCATCTCCACTACCGCGCGCTGTCTTGACTCTTGGCTGGCTAATTCTTGGCGCGCTCTGAGAATCTCCATAGCCAGAATGGTTGCGCCAAATTCAGCCAAAGCCACGTCATCGTCGTTTAGAGGCTCATCAAAGCGGGCTATGAGCATTGTGCCGAGCCTCTCACCTCTGCCGACGACAGGAATTATGGTGGTTAACTTACGGGTATGTTGGCACTCCGAAGCGTCAAACACGCAGTTCTCGGTTTCTCGACAGTTGATGTTGCTCTCGGTGATTGAGAGTATTTTGTCGTTGTAGTCCGCCGGGAAACGGCCGGAGCGGACATGTCGCTTAAGCAAGTCACACTCGTAGTCGTCAATCAGCGCTACCCCCAAAAGCTTGCCACGGATGTTGAGAATGTACGTGTTCGCGCGAAAGACGTGACCAAACAGCTGCGCTAAGTCACTGAATCGTACCGCGTCCCCTGCTCCCTGTTGTAGAACCTTGTTCAGCTTGCGTGTTTTTTCTAATAGACCCATGCTCTTACCTCCTAGACTACTTAACTCGTTAGACTGATGCCACACTGCGTAAAGCTCAATAGACTTACGCCCGGGGATGTGCTTTGTTGTACGCAGCCTTAATTCTCTCGCCGGACACATGGGTATACACCTGGGTTGTAGAGATCGAAGTGTGTCCTAAGAGCTCCTGTACAACACGCAGGTCTGCGCCATTGTCGAGCAAATGCGTAGCAAAGCTGTGGCGCAAGGCGTGCGGGGTCACTCCGGTGAAGTCCCCTTGGCGCACGTACTTGTCCACGATGCGGCCTAAGCTGCGCCTGCTTAAGGGGCTTCCCCGGTAGTTGACAAAAACGTGATTGACCTTGTCGGTCACGAGCTGCGTGCGCAACCCTGCGATGTACGCCTGCAAATGCTGTGCAGCTATCTTGCCAAACGGGACAATGCGCTCTTTTGCGCCCTTGCCCATGACCCTGAGCGTGCAGGCTTCCCAGTCAATATCAGCCAACTTAAGGCCCGCAATCTCACTGGCTCGACACCCCGTAGCATAGAGGAGCTCGAGCAATGCGCGGTCCCTTGCCACGAGCTTCTCGCCCGCGACTGACGATAGAAGCCTATCTACATCGCCCTCGTAAAGCACCGTCGGCAGAGCTCGCCTGTGCCTAGGTAGATCTACGGCTGCCGCAGGGTTTCTAGTTGCTGCGTCCGTCAGCATTAGGAAGGCAAAGAACGAACGCAGGCACGAAATCTTCCGAGCCAGAGAGCTCTTGGCATAGCCGCGCTTGGCTAGCTGCGCAACAAATCTCCGCACATCAGCGGTCACCAAAGCGTGCATGGACTTGTCCCCGATAAACTCCTTAAACTGGTGTAAATCAAGGGCATAACTGCTCACAGTTTTCTCGCTGCAGCCTCTCGCAACACGCAGGTTCAGCAAATAATGGTCTATATGGTTGTCCATCCGCATCACCACCCAAATCTTATCATGCTTGCTCTAACCACACAAGCAGTTGGGGCTGTGTTTGCAGAAAAACTCTGTTAATTCTCGCATAGCTCGCTCGGCGTAGGCAAGGTTACGCAATCTGCGCTCGCGCGGAGGAGAAGCAAGGGGTGGGAAAAGGCCAAAAGTCACATTCATCGGCTGCAGAGGCGAGGGGGAGTGTTCCGTGATGTAATTGATGAGAGCACCGTGCGCGGTTACGACGGGCAGGACCAGCGGCTCCATACCCTGAGCGAACCGATAGGCATTAATGCCTGCCACTAAGCCAGTCGCAGCCGACTCCACATAACCCTCTACGCCTGTTACTTGGCCCGCAAAGAAAACCCGCGCGTCTTTGCGCCACTGCAAAGTCGGCCAGAGTACGGAACGGGAATCGATGAAAGTGTTGCGATGCATTACACCGAAGCGCACATACTCGGCATGGCGCAGGGCGGGTATCAGACTAAATACGCGTTTCTGTTCGCGCCAAGTGAGTCTAGTCTGAAAGCCGACAAGGTTGTACATGGTCGCGCCACGATTGTCCTGCCGCAGTTGCAACACCGCGAACGGACGCTTACCGGTCCTAGGATCAGTAAGTCCCACCGGCTTCAGCGGGCCAAACAACGGTGTATCCCTCCCTCTATCGGCCATCGACTCAATCGGCATACAGCCTTCAAAGCACGCTGTGGTGTCTATATCACTCAGCTGCTGGCGCTCAGCAGCAATCAGCGCCTGATAAAAGCGGTCGTACTCTTCTTCGTTAAGCGGGCAGTTTATATAAGCGGCTTCCCCTTTCCCATACCGAGAGGCCATAAATGCCTGACTCATATCGATGGAGTCCGCCAGTACAATCGGGGCCGCCGCGTCGAAAAAGGCTAGGTAGGGAGCTTCTAGGGCTTGGCGCAGATGCTCCGCCAATGCGCTTGAGGTCAGTGGACCGGAAGCTACAATGACTGTACCGCTCTTAGGGAGCTCCGTTATCTCTTGGCGGCACACAGTAATCAGCGGGTGACTCTCTACTGCGCGCGTCACGAACTGCGCAAACTCGGTGCGGTCAACCGCAGTTGCTCCTCCCGCAGGCACTTCCGTTGCCGCGGCTGCACGCATAATTAGGGAATCCAATTGCCGCAGCTCTTCCTTGAGAAGGCCAACCGCATTGCCCAAATCGGCGGCACGCAAGGAGTTGCTGCACACAAGTTCCGCAAGCAACGCTGTATGATGTGCGCCTGTACTCAGCTTAGGACGCATCTCGTAAAGCGTGACTGCGGCACCCTGACGCGCTAGTTGCCAGGCGGCCTCGGCACCGGCTAGTCCTCCACCAATCACTGTTACCGATTTCGAGTTCATTTGTTAACAGCTCCACAGGCAGGGTTGCCACAGACACTGTAGACCTCACCAGAACGGCGCTTCTTCTCGACAGTAAAGGCCCCGCAACGCGAACACGGCGTTTCATTGGGTTTTTGCCACACCACAAAGCCGCAGTTAGGATAGTTTGAACAGCCAAAAAACACACGTCCCCGCTTGCTGCGACGTTCGACGATGTTGCCCGCGCATACCGGGCACGATACCCCGATGGGTTTAAGTAAAGGCTTAGTATTGCGACACGCCGGAAAGCCGGGGCAGGCAAGAAACTTCCCGAAACGCCCATCCTTTATGACCATGTTGCGACCGCAGAGGGAGCAGATCTCGTCCGTCACTTCGTCTGCGACCTCTATTTTTTCGACACCCACTAGGGCTTTCTCCAACTGCTCAGCAAAGACCGCATAGAACTCGCGCAAGACGTCTACGGCTGTAGTTTGCCCATGCTCTATGGCATCAAGCTTGTTCTCCATTGCGGCGGTAAACTTAACTTCTACTAGTTCCGGAAAGTGCTCAGTCAGAATGTCCACTACTACCTGTCCCAGTTCGGTGGCTATAAAGCGCTTCTGCTCTTTGCCTACGTAGCCGCGCGCCTGAATGGTGTCGAGGATGGGCGCATAGGTGCTGGGCCTCCCAATTCCCCCCTCTTCTAGTGCTTTAATTAGCGAGGCTTCTGTATAACGGGGTGGGGGCTGGGTAAAGTGCTGTTTAGGCATAAGTTTGACGAGGGACAACGCCTGATCAACTTGTAAAACAGGGAGTTCACCGGCTTCTTTGGCCTCTTCATCGTCGCTCTCTTCTTCGTACAGTGCCAAGTAACCCGGGAATACTAGGCGCGAGCCAACCGCGCGAAACGCGTGATCACCTGCTTGGATGTCCACCTGCACGGTGTCAAACCTCGCGTTAGACATCTGTGAGGCCAAGAAACGGTCGTGAATCA
The DNA here is from genome assembly GCA_018725205.1 of candidate division NPL-UPA2 bacterium. Lineage (GTDB taxonomy): Bacteria > Bacillota > UBA994 > UBA994 > UBA994 > UBA994. The sequence goes on along the minus strand of QLUB01000001.1, from coordinate 22,020 downwards.
GCTTATACAGCCTGTATTGCTCTGTTGACAAGGCTGCTTTGAGATCGTCTGGTTTGCGGTCCACATAGGACGGGCGGATAGCCTCATGCGCATCCTGTGAATTTACGCCAGGGCCGCGCTTAGACGCATACTGCCGTAGAGAGTGGTAAGGCGGCCCAAAGTGCGTTCTAACATAGGCCTCCGCAGCTGACAAGGCTTCCTCCGCGAGGCGCGTGCTGTCCGTGCGCATGTAGGTTATCAGTCCCACTGCGCCCTCTTTCCCCAACTCAACCCCTTCATAGAGAGTTTGAGCGATGCGCATGGTGCGTTTAGCAGAAAACCCCAGCCGCTTTGCCGCCTCCTGCTGGAGGGTGCTCGTGTTAAAGGGTGGGGATGGTTTGCGTTCCTTCTCAGTCTGTTTTACTGCCCTCACTACAAATGGCAGACTTTGCAGCACTGAGGACAGATGGTCGACCTCCGCCTCGCTACTAAGCTCGCGACCGATCAACTTCGCCTGAAAGGGCTTGGCTAGGCTAGGTCTAAGCGACGCCTGCAATGTCCAGTATTCCTTAGATTGAAAGGCCCCAATCTCCCTTTCGCGGTCGACAATCAGACGCACTGCCACAGACTGCACGCGACCTGCGCTGAGACCTTTTCTTACCTTTGCCCACAGCAGCGGGGACAGCTTGTACCCCACGATACGGTCAAGGATTCGTCTCGCCTGTTGGGAGTCCACTAGATCCTTGTCAATGCGCCGGGGTTGTTTGAAGGCGTTTTGTACAGCTGACGGGGTAATCTCATTAAAAGTAACACGCAGCGCGCCCTCTAAGTTAAGGTCTAAGGTATGCGCCAAGTGCCACGAAATAGCCTCGCCCTCTCGGTCAGGGTCTGTGGCCAGAAACACCCTGTCCGCTTTCTTGGCCGCTTCGCGTAGTTCTTTCACCGTATCACCCTTACCCCTAATGGTTATGTACTTAGGAGCAAAACCGTTGTCAATGTCCACACCTAGCTGACTCTTAGGCAAGTCACGCAGATGTCCATAGGACGCTTTAACGGCGTACTTGGTGCCAAGGTACTTGGTGATGGTTTTGGCTTTTGCGGGAGACTCCACAATCACGAGATATTTCGGCAGATAAATCACCTCAGTCAATCACTTACACTTCACTTTGCCTCTTTAGCCCTGTCTTTATCCGCGTAGCCGCAAGTAGGCACCACCCGGCAGGCGTTCAATTGCTTCTGCTACCTCTAGCGCAGTCAAAGCAGCAGCAGCCACGGCTACGGGAAGCCCCGTATGCATACAAACTTCGTCTACACTCAGGGGTTCCGTGCTTAGTGCCATAAGAACAAGCGATTCCTCAGGCCTGAGCTCAAGCGTAGTCGGGGCTTCTAGCGGCTTGGCGGGGGTACCTAACGTTTCGTAGATTACATTTGGATCAAGGAGTGGTGTCGCTCCCTGTGCGATAAGGTAATTGGTGCCTCTGCTCTGCGGGCTGAAAATGCTGCCCGGCACCGCCAAAACCTCTTTCCCCTGCTCCAGCGCGTGTTCGGCGGTAATCAGCGCCCCGCTGCCCATATCGCCCTCTATAACTAGACAGATGCGCGACAGACCGCTAATGATCCGGTTCCGCGCGGGGAAATGGCCAGCAAGCGGCGGAGTTCCCTCCCTGTACTCACTCACTAGGGCTCCTCCCTGTTCCACAATCTTCTCCGCGAGCAGCGAGTTTTCGCGGGGATAAATAGCGTCTAGGCCGCGACCCATGACGGCTATGGTTTTCCCGCCACAGCGCAGCGCAACGCCATGTGCTAACGTGTCAATGCCGCGCGCTAGGCCGCTCACCACCGTGTGTAGAGCGGCAACAAGCACAGGCACCACCATTTCCACTGCCTGCCTGCCGTATGGCGTAGCCTTGCGCGTGCCCACCACCGCCACCCCTCGTTCTGCCTCAAGCTGCCCGCGCACGTAGAGGACCAATGGCGGAGAGTAGAGGTGGTTTAGGGTAGGTGGATAATCTGGGTCACCAATGACGATCGCTCTCGCCCTTGCCTGTAACAGAGGGTCATGGTCCTGTTCCTGAAACGCCTTCACAACGGCTAGGGCAGCAGAACGAGACAAACCCGCTTCATGCCAGCTGTCAGCTGAGTAAAGGGGGAAGTGAGCGAAGTCAAGGTGAGACACTTGGGTGTATCTCACACTGCGCACTTTGGCTATTATCGCTAGGGCCTGTCGTCTCTCCATACTGGGCTTGTCTCCCTCCGACTGTCTTTCGTAATTATAACAGGAAAAACCGCGTGTGAACACGCGGTTTTTGCAGCGCTGAAAGCCAGCGTCCACAGAGTGACCTGCGACTAACGACCGGTGACCAATTCTACGGTATAACGCGCCGCACGCTGTGCAGCCTTGTCCCCCAGTAGGTGCTGCTTAGGTTTGCGTAACTCACACCCTCACGCGTAGTGGCATGGATAAACTGTCCTTCCCCCATGTAGATACCCACATGCGAGATTCCCGGACGCCAGGTATCCACAAAGACTAAAATGTCTCCCTTACGCCTCCCGGCAATGGCCACTCTAACCCCAGCCGACGCTTGGCTAATGGAAGTACGTGGAATGGCAATGTCGTGCTGAGCGAAAACGAAACGCGTAAAGCCGGAGCAATCGAAGCTCTCCGGGCCGTCAGCACCGAACACGTAAGGTGTACCTAAGTGCTCCTCGGCGGTAGCGAGGATTAGCGTGGCTGTATCAGGTCTAGGGGGCAAGGTGAAGGCAGACTCAGGCAGACGCCTCGCACCGCGGTAACAGTCGCTTGCTCGGCAGTTGTCCTAGGCAAACCTGCCCCAAACTGCCCGAACACATACACCAAGAGCCCTGAGGCATCAAAACCATCGGGGCTTTCACCGCCAAATCGAAAAGGCACCCCTCGTTGTTCTAGGGCTAGGCGAGCGATCTGCTGTCCGATTGGCTCAGCGGCCAAACTGGAGATAGGCAGCAGTAACAGAGTGAACACAAGGGTAGCCGCAAGTAGTTTTCGCATTTTTGACCTCCTTCTGTGGTGTACAGAAGGTTTCGCCGCCTAGATAGCATAACCTGTTAACCTGATTCCTGTAAATTTTACCTGTTAATCTCTCGCAGTCTTTCAGCCGGACTGAGGATGCTGGTAATCCTCACACCAAAGTTTTCATTGACCACCACAATCTCTCCACGCGCAATTAGCGTGCCGTTAACCAGCACGTCAACTTGGTCTTCCACCATGCGGTCAAGCTCCACCACCGAACCTGCGCCCATAGCCAGCACATCCTTGATGGCTCGCCTGCTCTTGCCAAGTACGACAGAAACCTGTAGGGGTACATCCAAAATTAGGTCTATGTTTTGACCTGGGCCTGTCTGGAGAGGCACCTGCAAAGGCGAGAACTGCGCGCGGTGAACTGCCACCTCTGGAGACTGCGGCGGGGTGTTAGGGCTCTCTTTGCTAGAGGCTAACCCTCCCATCAAGTGCTCCACCATTTGTTTAGCCGAAGCTATAGGCATCACCTGCAGCAACTCACTGTCAATCAAATCGCCTACGACCATCTTAAAAGCCACTACGGCCAACGATTCGCGTTCAAGGTGGGCAAGTACACCCTCCTTTGGGGGCACGTCGAACATGAGTACTTCGGGTGGGGAGATATTCACCTTACGCCCGAAAAGAGAGTGCAGAGAAGTTGCTGCGGTGCTAATCATCTGATTCATGGCCTCGGAAACAGCGCTAATTTTGATCTCGTCAAGTTCCGCTGACTCAACATGCCCAGTGCCTCCGAGCATGAGATCCGCAATCACCGCGGCGTCGGATGTGCGCACAACGAATAAGTTAAACCCGGACATACCGACCGTAAAATTAACGAGCAAAGATAGATAAGGCACCGTGAACTGTGCTAGGAGTTCTTTCATCCCTAGCACCTTTACGCGCGGGGTGGTAATGGTTACCCGACGATTAAGCAGCTGTGAAAGCGTGGTGGCGGCCGTGCCCATCGAAATGTTACCCACTTCGCCTAAAGCGTCGCGTTCCGCGGGTGACAGATCTACGGCAGGGCTAACGCCAAACTTTAGGATGGCGTCAATCTCATCTTGCGATAAGTACTTGCTAGTCAAGCTCATCATCTCCCCCTAATCGTGAAGCGACCACCTGTACCGCCAGTTGTGAATCCATCACGCCCGGCTGCACAGAGAATGCTCGGCGGTTTTCTACTAGCAGATCCACTAAGTCACCCGGCTTTTTATCCACGGCGACAACATCTCCTACCGTTAAGTGCAGGAAATCCTGTACGGTAATCTCCCCCGCTCCGAGTATCGCCGTTAATGACAACATCGCCTGCCCTAGAGTTTTACGCCTGTCTTGCCACCGCTCTCGATAGTCTATCTTGCCCGCCTCAACGGCATCAGCTGTCGGCTTGTTGATGATACTGTTGATCGTCATGAAGGGTAGACACACAGAGATAATGCCCTGCACCTTGTTTATGGTGAGCGACAGCGTGACGACAGCCACCATTTCCTGCGGGGGAATTGACTGGATGAGACGAGGATTAGTCTCGAGCGACTGCAGTACGCAACTGAGCGGCATCGTGTCCTTCCACGAAGTTTCGTAGCGTTCGAGTATATATTTGATCAACCGTCGATACATGTTGACCTCAATTTCGGTAATCGGGCGCCCGCGTTTGGGAACATCGCCACTCCCGCCGCATACAAGGTCGATAATGGGAATCGACAAATCGTAACCTAGGTTAATAATACCTAGGCCATAGCCAGTCAAAGCAAACACAGCGGCTACCGTATGCGCCGGCAGTGATACCACTAGGTCTTCAAAGGCCACTTGATCCACGGTGGCGAGTTTTGCGGTCACGGGCACGCGCAGATACGCAGTCAGGAAGTTTGCCAATTGCCGCGCGAAGTGGTCGTGGATCAGCGACAAGACACTGAGGTTGCTCTTCGAGAAACGATTCGGGCGTCGGAAATCGTACTTGCGCACCCGCACGTTCTCTTTTGTCAAATCTTCTGTGCTGATTTCGCCCTGTTCTAGACTTTGCAGTAGGCTATCGATTTCCGCCTGACTAAGTACATTGCGCATGCTTTTTCAACCTAAGACAACGCTTTAGTTACGGCCTGTACAACGCGACCGGGGTCAAACGGTTTCACGATAAAGTCCCGCGCTCCGGCTTGTATCGCGTCCATAACCATGTGTTGTTGCCCCATGGCGCTACACATAACAATGCGCGCGGCAGGGTCGAGGCGGCGAATTTCCTTTACCGCCTGTATACCGTCCATCTCCGGCATGGTGATGTCCATCGTCACTAGGTCAGGGCGCAACTCCTTAAACTTGGTGATGGCGACTAGGCCGTTTTCCGCGTGGCCGACGACCTCAAACCCTGCTTTGGTCAGCTGGTCGGACAGCATCATGCGCATAAAGGCCGCATCGTCCACCACCAGTATTCGCTTCGACATCTAACTCATTCCCCCTGCAGATAAGATCTTGTTCATAATCAACCCAAACGCCTCCTGCGACGGCAAAAAAGCCAAGTCGCTTGAAACGCATCGATCATCTACTTTAAGCTCCGTCTTAAACACTAGGAGCCCATCTACATTGCGGCAGCCCGCGACAACCACGTTACACACAAAGGCGTCAAAATAGTCGTGGATGAAGCGGGGCGGCAACGCGTAAGACGATTCACCGAGAAAATCGGTAATTGCGGTCAGGAATGATCCTGTAACAATGTTCCCGATCTCCATTAAGGCCGACTGCGCCAATGCGTCATCCAGCCCCTGCCCCGCCAGCATATCGCCGAAAGCCAGCAGGAGATGCAGTGCGCCGTCCTCGTCTACAGTAAGCAGCGTTAGGCCATCGATGGACCCACTGAGCCCCACTTCGACGCCAACCCCTACTTCGCCTTCTCGACTAAGTTCCGCGCAGCCAGCTTCAATGCTGAGAAACTTAGTTTCCGGTACCGCCATGTCTACCTTGCGTCCCATGAGCAGGGAAAGTGCAGTGGCGGCATGGCCCGCCCCCATATTGCCGATTTCATTCATCACGTCAAGTTGCAGTGTTGGGATAAATTGCACACTAATCACCTACTTTCTCATAAAAACAGCTGTGAATTCGCCTAAACCCAAAGGTATGGTGTGTAGGATAGCTCTCTGTGGCTCCGGTGAACAGCACTCCCCCGGGCAGCAAGCAATCGGAGAAACGCTTTAACATCGCTAACTTGGCCTCTTCAGTAAAATATATGGCTACGTTGCGGCAAACAACTAAGTCGAAACGATGTGGTATCGGGTCGCAGAGCAAGTCATGGCGCTGGAATTCAATCATTGACTTCAGGAGTTGCTTAACCCTGAAGTTCCCGTTTTCCAAGTCAAAGTAGCGCTCCCGCCGGCTGTCCCCCACATTTCGGACATCAGCCACGTTATACAGACCGTGTGCGGCTTGGTGTAGGGCCCCCGCGTCTAGGTCAGTGCCCCATATGCCGCGTGAGAGCGCAATTCGCGCCTCCGCAAGGGCGATGGCCAGCGAATACGGCTCTGCGCCAATGGAACAGCCTGCGCTCCATACTCTCAAGCTCTTTTGTTTCGCCGTTAGGCGACGAAACACCTCCTGCTCTAAATATACAAAGAGCTCAGGATTGCGGAAGAACTCTGAGACATTAATGTCGAGGTAGTCCACGAGGTGACTCCGCTTCTCAGCAGACGATATGTAGTGCGTTAATCCGCCGTAGTCGGCAACGGAGTAGCGCTGCATGTAACTTAACAACCTGCGCTTTATCTGTGCCTCTTTATATAAGGAGAGGTCTAGGCCATGTTCATGCTTCAGTTGTTGTGCAAAGCGAGCAAAGCCTTGTTCGGTCATAGTATTTTCGCCCCGTGGCCGACTGTGCGAACTGTAACCCTACCTAGAGCAATGTCCAGCAGCACCGTGCGCCCAACACTCCCACCTAAGTCTTCACCCACCACAGGCACAGCCAACGCACCAAGCATCAGTTTTGCTTGCACCGCGTTGCGATCTCCGATGTCAAATCCGGCGCGTGTCACGCCATTGGCAAACATGCGTGCTCCGCCAACTAGTCGAGCTTTGAGCATCCTAGCTCCCCGCGTGCGCATTTCGGCAATTATAGCAGGTATTGCTAGGTCAGCAAACTTATATGGGTTATTGAAGCTAAGGAAGTCTCGGCTGTTTGGAAGCATGATGTGGGCTAACCCACCTAGTCGTACGTCAGCATCATACAGTATTACGCCCACGCACGAGCCTAAGCCGCGCGTGACGAGAATTCCGGGGGCAGCCGCCACCCTAAACTCACCTATCCCTACGGGACACTCCATCCACGATCCTCCCAGCTATCTCCGCAAGTCGGTACTTCTCTCCCACATCTCGTCAAGGGTTCGCACGGCGGCAGCATTTGTTTGGTACATCCGCTGTGCTCTCACGAGCTCTGTCATCTCATGCAGCAACGAAACGTTACTAGACTCAAGGAACCCCTGCTTCACCACAGACGAGTCGGCTGTCGCCTCACCTGAGTTTGCTCCTCGCGCAAATACAAGCTGACCTAAGTGATTTAGTCCTGCGGGGTTAACAAACGATACAACACGGAGCTCTCCACCCACATTGACCGCTCCATCCACGGCATACGTTATTACTCCCTGAGAATCTATGTCAATCACCTGTGCTTCGACTGGGATGGTTACCCCCGGCACCGCAGCGCCTGAGGAATGCACCAGCCGCCCTCCGGCGTCAAGCGAGAAGCTGCCCCCGCGCACAAAAACAGGCTGCCCCCGCGCATCAGATAGTTCCATAAAGCCACTGCCATCCAAGGCAATATCTAAGGCCCGCCCTGTCGGCACTAGGTCTCCCTGCGAAAAAACAGTCTCCGGCCTGTACTCTACACCGTGCACAAACCTACCTTGGGGACTCAAAAGCGGGACATTCCTTTCATCAAACGCCTGCACCAGCAATTCGCTGAAAGTGCCGCTTTGACGTTTGTGTCCGGCGGTTTTCGCATTGGCAATGTTACTGCTAATTGAGGTCAGCCGGTTCATTTGCGCTACAAGACCACTGACACTACGCCTTATGCTCTGCAGCATAATTCACCTCCCTACCGGACGCTGCCGATTTCTTTTGCCCGCTCCATCAGTTGGTCGTAAGTCGCGACTATCCTTTGCGCGCTCTGAAAAATGCGGTTCGTGAGGAGCATGTCCACTATTTCCTCCCCAATGTCAACATTAGACTGTTCCAGCATAAATTGGTGCACCCTGCTTTGGCTGACAACGGCAATCAGGCCGTCGCCCTGAAACTGCCCATTGGCATCTCGAGTTAAGCCGCTTAAGTCAGCAAAGTCAACGAGAAGGAGCTGCCCTGCGGGAGTATCGTCAAGCAACACTTCGCCACTTGGCAGAATCTTAAGTTGCCTACCCCGAGCATCTAGGGGCGTTCTGTCGCTAAGTAGCAGCCGCCCGCCACGCGCGTCCACAACATGACCCTGAGCATCTAGTCGAAAGTCACCTGCACGCGTGTAGCGTACACCCAGAGGCGTCTGCACAGCAAAGAAACCTTGTCCACTTAAGGCTAGGTGATATGGCGAGTGTGACTCCACTAGCTGGCCCTGACGATGGTCTGTAACCGAGGCGCTAAGAGCAGTGCGCGTCAGGGTTGTACCGAGCCGCCTAGTGCGCCCCGCTAGTTCCGCCACCCACATGGCCTCCGAAAACACTTCCTCGGCGACATCATCGCGCTTGAATCCAGGCGTCTCCGCGTTCGCGATATTACCGCTGATCATTTCCTGCCGTGTCTTGGCGATAACCATTGCGGAAGTAGCCTGATAGAGCCCACGTAGCATACTGGTTCACTCCTTTCCGTGTAGACGTGTCAGCAGTTCAACTTGTCCAAGCGGCACCCCTGTTGCTTGGGCGATTTGCGCGCACTCTAGGCCCTCGCGATAGAGAGCTAGCACCCGCTCCTGTTTGCCGGTGGGAGTGCTTACTTTTCGTGCGCGGGGACTGCGCATCGGCGCACTGCCCGCGTTCGTCCTCTCTGCGGCTAAGGCAGCTAACTGCTCTTCCAGCGCCTGAACCCTAAATGCGAGTGGTTCATCCGCCCCAGCTGGTCTGCTACTCTGCAAGTAAAGATAGCAGACCACCCCGCCGGTTACAACACCCACAAGAAAAAACACTAGATTCACAGCTTCACCCCTTCGTGACGCATAGGGCGTAGATTCTGGCGCAATGATTCGATGGCTCGACTATGCAATTGTGATACTCTTCCTTCGGTTACACCAAAGACACAGGCAATTTCCTTCAATGTCAGTTCTTCTACGTAGTAGAGCGCCAGCATTTCGCGGTCGCGCGGGGGCAGATGCAAGAGCGCTGTCGCCAGGGCTTGCATCAACTCACTCTCTTCAGCCACTCGCGCCGGATCAGGACTGCCGGCAGAACCCACCACTTGCGCTACCTGCAGCTCTTCCCCGTCGGCCGAAAACAGTACGCGGTCCAATGAAACTACGCAGCGCAGGGCCATGTGTGCAAGGAGCGCGTGTATCTGGGAGACCGACAGGCTGAGTTCTGCTGCCATACGCTCTGTTGTGACGTCCTCTCCCAGAGCAAGCAGCCTCTCTTCGGCCTCGCGGTACTGGCTGATGCGATCGTTCACCATACGCGGGCTGAAGCTGAGGCCACGAATAGAGTCGAGCATGGCACCCCGAATGCGCCGATAGGCGAAACTGGCAAAGCTTGTTTCCCGGGCGGGGTCAAACTTCTCGGCAGCCTCTAAGAGCCCAATGACACCGTGCGCGACAAGGTCTTCCCGGTCTAAGACCTCTGGCGACGGAATATAGATGCGCCCCGCAATCCGCCGCACCAAAGGCAGGTAGGAGAGAACTAGCTCGTCTCTGTCCATGCTATACCTCTAGCTTTCGACGCCCTGCCAACATGCGTTCAAAGACGTACCCTACAATTAGGTCTTGCGTCGTTTCCGGCAGTGCCCCAAACCGAATGCCGCTGTGAAAAGTCGTTGGGTCAGCTTCAGATGTCCGCTGTACACGTACTACTTTCCCCGGTACTAAAAGTACGCCATCTTCTTTACGCAGTGTAAATTGCAGGTAAAGCTGCTCCCCCACGTTGAGCGGAGACTTATGTGAAATTCTTGCGCCTCCCCCGCTTAAGTCAAGCAAATAGCCCTTGTGCCAAGCACTTTCTTCAGAGGCCCTAAACAACTGAGGAACTAAGACCGGCAACCGCACAAAGGCGCGCCTTTGAATCCTCACGAAGCTCTTAGGACGGGAGAGGTAATACAGCGGCACGCTCTTCACTTCTCGCCGGATAACTTGGGCCGTAAAGCCGTATTGCGCTTGTGTCTCTTTGTCGGTTAGCAGGCACTTCACCTCATCGTCCGGACGCAGCACCTGCACTTCTGCCCCAGCAAAGAACGAAGAGACAGCGAAACTCTCCGCATGAACTTCCTCGATGCGTGTAATCCACGTAACAGTGCTGTCTTCCCGCCAAACCTCTAGCTTGAGACCGATCCGGAGCCTAGGTACAGCCATATCATCTCCCCCCAAAAAGCCGCTTCAGTCCAAGCAACAAACCCCGTTCCGCAACCGGCGAAACCGTCTCTCCGGCTAGGGTACGGGCGATAGCCTCAATTTGCCTGCTAGGTGTGCTCTCAGGATGGCTCAAGACAAATGGATGCTGTCTGCGTACCGCTTGGCTAACTAAGACATCATCCGAAACTACTCCAATCAGCCGCACTTTGTGACGGAGAAAACGCTCAGCCAGCGTCATAAAGCGCTCCCCAGTGGTTCTGCCATCCTCGATACTCAGCGAACGGTTTACTACTAAGGCAATACTGCTTGCTGCGCGCGTGGTAACTAGGAGCTTGACCAAAGCATACGCATCGGCAATAGAAGTAGGTTCGGGTGTTACCACCACGACAACCTCATCGGCAAGGTTAGCGAAAGCGAGGACATTGCGGGAGATACCGGCTCCTGTATCAAAGATAAGGAAATCCGTGTTGTACTCAAGCGTCGCTAGTTCCGTAATGAGCCGCTCTCGTTCCTCCGGGCTCATGTTTGCCATTTCCTGCACGCCCGAAGCAGACGGGACGATGCGCAGCCCATAAGGACCAAAACCAATGATCTCCTCTAGGCGTTTTTCCCCCTTGATGACATGCTCGAGGTCATGCTCAAAGTACTGTCCAAGCACCACGTCGACGTTGGCCAATCCTAGGTCTGCATCGACTATGGTAGTTGTTTTGCCGTTTCTGGACAGCGCAATCCCCAGATTAACTACCAGATTAGTTTTGCCAACCCCACCTTTACCGCTGACGATGGTAATAACCCTCGCTCGCTGGCGCGGGGCAGCCTTACCGACGAGTTGGCGCAGCAAGTGCGCTTGATCCCACTTCATACGTTCACCCCCAAGACTAAACGCGCCAGTTCTTGTGGATGGGCTTCCCGAATGTCCTCCGGTACATTTTGACCGTTAGTGAGGTAAGCAACCGGAATCGAAGTGCGATAACACAAATCCACTATGCCGCCTAGACTTTCTGTCTCGTCACACTTAGTGAAGATGGTAGCCGCCAGACCTAGTTCGCAGTAAGCCTTATATATGCTCAGCAAATCTCGGCTCTTCGTGGTGGAACTGAGCACTAAGTACTTCTCTAAATCGGAAAGGCCGTCGAAATAGGCGCGCATCTCGGAAACATGCAGGGGCTTACGCGCGGATCGGCCCGTAGTGTCGATGAAGATCGCATCTTTGCTCTTAAACTCCGTTAGCGCGTCAGTAAGCTCAGACGGAGCACCGACCACCGCCACCGGCACGCCGATGATGTCCCCGTAAATTCTCAATTGCTCTACTGCTCCGATGCGAAACGTGTCTATGGTAATCAGGGCGACTTTCTTCTGCTCCTGCAGCGCCTGCTGTGCGGCAAGCTTGGCGATAGTCGTCGTCTTGCCTACGCCTGTCGGCCCTACAAAAGCCTGAATACGTTTCCGTTTACCCTTGGGGCGTTCATACGGCGAAAAGCACTTGGCGAGGCGTTCAAGCACCCGTTTTTCCTCATCTGCCGTTTTATCTCCCGTCCCGAGCTGCTCGCTAAGTATAGCCATCACCTCCGGACTAAGGTCAGCAAGTCGGAAGCGTTCCGCCCACCGCGCGGGGGGCACCCCCTTAGGGGACGCCTTGATGGAAGCAGCGCCCATGGTGCCAAGCATTGCTTTAATTTCCATGAGCTCACTGCGCAGAGCATCATCCGGCTCTAGGCGGGCCTCCGTTACACGCTCCACAGCAGCAGTCACTTCCACTTTGGCAGGCCGAAACCACCCTAGGATACCGGGCTCCCTCACTGTGCGCGAACTGACAATCACGGCTTCCGAGCCTAACTCCTTGCGTAGCATGTGCAATGCAACCTGCATGTCTTTGGCGACAACCTTCTTGATCCTCACTCTAGCCCCACCGCCCCCAAAGATTCAACCTCTACGTCTGCGCTGATTTCGCTCGGAGATAAAATGGTAAGTGTAGGGAAGTGACGCTGGGTGAGCCTGCGCAGGGGTAGCCTCAACTTGCTCGGCACAAGCAGAACAGGCTGGTGACCGTCTGTAATGCTGACCCGCTCTAGATGCTTGGCCAAGCGCTCAAAGAAGAGGTGCAGTTTGCTCGGCTCGAGAATTACGTGTCCTCCGCCCGCCGTTGTCACGGACTCCAGCATATGCTGTTCAAAGCGCGGATGGAGCGTAAGTACGTGGATAACACCTTTGTCTGCGACTGCATGACTAATCGCGCGCGCTAACGCGTGCCGGACGCTTTCTAAGAGAAAGTCCGGCTCGCGGGAAGTACGCACGTTGTCCGCGATAGCCTCCAGTATGCCCACCATGTCGCGAATGCCCACCCCCTCCTGCAGTAGGCCCTGCAGCACCTTCTGCACATCGCCTAACGCCACTTGCTCGGTGCTTAACTCCTCGACCACGGCGGGGTTCAGCTCCTTTACCTTGTCCAGCAGTTCTCTAACCTCTTGCCTTCCCAAGAGCTCATGCGCGTGCCGTTTAATGACCTCACTTAGATGTGTGACGAGCACAGTCGTGCAGTCTACCACGGTGAGACCCAGAATCTCAGCCTTCTCGCGTTCTTGCGCGCTAATCCACCGGGCGGGGAGACCAAACGTAGGTTCTTTCGTATCGATGCCGGGTACGTCTATCTTACCTCCCGCATAGTCCATCGCCAATAGCGAGTTTGGTTGCAATTCGCCCACAGCTACCTGATTGCCGCGGATTTTAACGGCATACTGGTTGGGTTTTAACTGCAGGTTATCTCGGATGCGAATAGGTCGAATAAATACGCCCCGCTCCGTAATCAGGCGCCGCCGTACGGCTGCCAGGCGTTCCAGTAGGTCACCCCCGTGGCTCCCGTCGGTGAGGCGAACGAGCCCAAAGCCAATTTCCATGTCTAACTGCTCATGCGAGAGTAGTGTCAACACGTTCTCCGGTTCAGTAGGTCGCGCAAGTACAGCGGGTGCGGGGCGTATTGCCTTTTCCCTCTCCTCCGCATGCAAGACATACGCTAAGTAGCCAGTAGCTCCTGCCACTGCCAGGAAAGGAATAGTCGGCATTGCGGGTACGAGGCCTAGACCCGCCAGCAACACAGAAGTCAGGCCAATTACTTTGGAACGCGCAAAGAGCTGAGTGGAAAACTCGGTGCCAAAACCATAGTCGGTGTTCGCACGCGTAATCAGAATGCCTGTAGCCGTGGAGATAAGCAGCGCGGAAAGCTGGCTTACCAGTCCGTCGCCTACAGTAAGCGAAACATAAGTGGTAACGGCGCGCTGCCATGGCCAGCCGAGCTGCACCATGCCGACGATTAGCCCGCCGAGAATGTTAATCAAAGTAATGACAATGCCCGCGATGGCGTCACCCTTAACAAACTTACTCGCGCCGTCCATGGCCCCGTAAAAGTCTGCCTCGCGCTGCAGCCCTTTGCGCCGCTCGCGTGCCTGCTCCTCGTTAATCAGGCCCGAGTTAAGGTCAGCGTCAACCGCCATCTGCTTTCCGGGCATGGCGTCAAGCGTGAAGCGCGCGGCAACCTCGGCCACGCGGCCTGATCCATTAGTAATAACTACGAATTGAATAACGGTGATAATGATGAAGATAACCATCCCGACAACGTAGTTTCCTCCTATCACAAAGTCGCCAAAGGCAGCGATCACCGCCCCCGCCGCCCCGGCGGAGAGAATGAGGCGCGTAGAGGCCACATTTAGGGCCAGTCGCAGGAGGGTGGTAATTAAGAGCAGCGTGGGGAAAACGCTGAGCTGAAGCACATTTGTGGTAAAGAGGGTGGTGAGAAAGATTATTACACTAATGCTAATGTTAATAATGAGCAAGAAATCAAGTAGGCCTGCCTGCAGCGGAATGATAATAATAAGTATAATCCCAACCACTAGGGAGGCTATGATCACGTCGGTATAGCGCAGGAGTGCACGCACTCAAATTAGCCTCCTTTGTCGCGAGAATATGTCGGCCAAAATCTCGGCAACGACCTTGTAGAGCGCGACAGGAATCTCCTGTCCCACTTCTGACTGCCGGTAAAGGGAGCGGGCTAAAGCCGGGTTCTCTACTAACGGGATGCCACACTCTGTGGCACGAAGCTTAATGCGTTTCGCCAAGTAATCGCAGCCTTTAGCTACAACCAGCGGGGCGCCTGTCGCAGCACCCCGCTCATAGCGCAAAGCAACGGCAAAGTGGGTAGGGTTAGTGACCACGACCGTCGCAGTCGGGATAGCTGCAAACATCCGGCCCGTGGCCAGCAGGCGCTGCCGTTCGCGCTGCCGCGCCTTAACTTGCGGGTCACCTTCCATCTGCTTGTGTTCTTCCTTCACTTCTTGCCGCGTCATCATCATGTTTTGCCGAAATTCATGCCTTTGGTAGAGAAAGTCGACTACACCGATAACCAAATACGTAAACCCTACCCGGATGGCTACTCCGTAGAGCACCCGCCCGACTAGCACCAAGGAACCAGCCCCCTCGCTGTAACCCGCAAGCAACAGACTCTCCATTTCGCCGTGCAACCCAAGATAGGCCGCGAATCCTACCGCAAGCAGTTTAGCCAGCGCCTTAACTAAGTCAAACAGCGCTCGGGTGGACATCATTCGCCCTAGTCCCTCTATAGGATCGAGACGGCTAAACTCTGGTTTTAACGGATCGCCGCTCCACAAGAACCCTACTTGCACAATGTTAGCGAGTACGCCTAAGACGAGCGCCGCAGTCAAAACAGGCCAAACCATAGAGGTAAAGATACTTACGGCATGTACTAGGAGCGGAGCAAAGGAGTAATCTAGTGCTGTCGCTGCGGACAGATTACTAAGCGACATAGCGACGTAATTAAGGGAGGCGTTAATCAGCCGCTCGCCAGTCAAAGCTAACGCTGCGATCATGCCGAGAAACCCTACGGCCGCAACTAAGTCCATGCTTTTTACAGCCTGTCCCTTTTTGCGTGCTTCGCTCAGCCGTTTAGGTGTCGCTTGCTCCGTGCGTTCCGCTTGACTCTGTTGCTCGGGCGTCACGGGGACATCGCTCCTAGGGCTTGCGCCAGCAAGACTTCAAATCGCGCTATAAAAGCATCCCCCACCCCCAACAACAGAGGAGCGGCAGCCCCCAGAACCAACAGCGCCACGCCCGCCTTGACCGGCAGAGCCAGCATCAAGACATTAAGCTGCGGTACGGCTCGCCCGAGCATCCCTAAGGTGATGTCGGTGATAACTATCGCCGCCATCACTGGTGCCGCTAACCGCAGAGCCAAACTCATGGCACCTGCCACCACTGCCAACACTACCTGAGCCCAACTCACTCCAAGCACGGCCGACCCTGCCGGCACAAGCGTGAAACTCCGTAAAAGCGCGAGCAACATCAAGTGGTGCCCATTAAGCTCTAGGAACAACAACAGGCTAAGCGAGAGAAAGAGGTTCGAAAGGAGCGACACCTGTCCAAAGGTGGTGGGGTCAAAGATGGCTGCAGTCCCAAAACCAGCCTGCTGGTCCATCAGCGCACCGCCCATTTGAAAACTCGCGAAGAGCCAACTCGCAACCATGCCTGCGGCCAGACCGGTAGCTGCTTCTAGCACCACCGCGCTAACAAATGTTCCGATCTCCCGCTCCACAGGTACGCCGCCGCCTGCGACCACGATGAGACTAAGGATCATAGCGAGACCAATTTTGCTCAACGCCGGAATCTGCCGCCGGTTCAACAGCGGCGCGGTAATAATAAATGATAGCACTCTGGCTAGAACTAATAGCAGTTGCAGCCAAGGCGCGAGCCCCTGAACTATCATCGCATCATCCTGCCAAGATTTGCGAAGAGGTCTGTCGTGTACGCAACCATGGTGTTCATCATCCAACCGCCCAAAAACAGCATGGTTAAGAGGACTGCCACAAGCTTGGGGACAAAAGTAAGTGTTTGCTCCTGTATTTGAGTCGCGGCTTGAAATATGCTTACTAAGAGCCCCACAACTAGACTGGCGATGAGCAAGGGCCCGGCGAGCAAGAGGGTCAGGGAAATTGCTTCCCGTGCGAGGTGGAGAACCATCCCTTCAGTCATGCCGACCTCCTAAAAGCTCTCAAGAAGTGACTTGGCAACCAAATGCCAGCCATCGGCCAGAACAAAAAGCAGCAGCTTAAAGGGCAGCGATATGGTCACAGGTGGAAGCATAAACATGCCCATCGAGAGAAGCGTGCTCGCCACTACCATATCAATGACCATAAAGGGAATAAACAGCGTTACGCCCATGGCAAACGCAGTTCGCAACTCACTGAGCATAAAAGCAGGAACAAGTATTGTCAGTGACAAGTCCTCTGGCGCAGGTGGAGCAGGCGTTTCGGTCGCAGTTAGAAACAAGGCGATGTCCACCTCGCGCGTGTGCGGGAGCATAAATTCCCGCAGTGGGACCGACGCACGCTCAAAGGCCGCCTCCTGCGACAGCTCCCCCGCGAGATACGGCGTGACCGCCTCAGTCTGCAGGCGAGTTAATGTCGGGGTCATAGTAAAGAGTGTTAGAAACAACGCAAGTCCAATTAGCACCTGGTTCGGGGGAACATTCTGTGCGGCGACCGCAGTTCGCACGAACGACAAGACAATGACTATGCGCGTAAAGGAAGTAACCATCACCAAAATAGCGGGGACCAGACTTAGGACCGTAAGCAAGATGAGGAGCCTGACGCTCCCCACTACTTCACCGGGAGAAGTGGCAGCTCCGATTTGTAGGCCAATCTCTGGTATGGGGAACATTACCTTTTGCCTCCCTGTCGTAAGAATGTAAACATATGCTCCAGATGGGTGGCAAAATTCGGTTGGTCTGTGTGGTCAACAGGTGATAGAGGCGGAAGTTTGGCCAGAGGTGTCACCTGCACGGCGTGGTCTGTCGTACACACCAAGAAGGACTCTTCCCCTACTTCGAGCACTACTGCTTGCATCCGGCCGGAAAGCCACACGCGCTCTCGCACGCGCAGCAAACCCACAGGGGTTGCAGAGAGGGAGGTTACTCGCCGCAACAAGTACCACCGCAGACCAAGCAGTAAGCCAAATACAACAACAAGAGCCACTAGTAGGCGCATCAAAGACGTAATGGGATTCATTATTGGATCACAAAGTCCACGAAGAAGATATTAGTGATGTCTCCCTGCTCGAGCACCGCATTAAGCGCGGCGAGTAACTCCTGACGCAGACCTTCGACCTTTTCCGTCGTAGTCAGGTCATCTACGGTCTTAGCGCGCAACACCTTAATCACCGCATGCCGGATTTCCGGCTCGCGTGCGACTAGTTCCTCTGCCAGTGCCCGCGAAGCAAGATACTGCAGTGCAATGTTCACGCGGAGATACCGCCGCATGCCGGGATCAAGCAAGTTAACCGTAAAATCGCCCCCCGCAGAGACAACGAGTCCCGGGGCAGGCGCAACAAACCCCCGCACCATCGCGACTAGGGGTGCACGGAAGACCACCCCTAGCACAATAACCGCTATAACAAGCACCGCTAAGATAATCTTTTTCAACATACCGCTATATCCCCCGAATCACAAATACAACCCGCCGATTCCGACTGCGGCCTACGGCGGTGGCATTGCTATCTACCGGCCTAAATTCCCCATAGCCAATGGCCGAAAACCGTTCCGGCGTAAGCCCGCGAATTTCTACAAAGTACCTCACTACTCGTGCGGAACGTGCGGCGGAAAGTTCCCAATTAGATGGGTACTCTGGGGTGTTAATAGGCACATTGTCGGTATGCCCCTCCACCGCGATTTCGTTGGGCATCTCAGAAAACAAAGTAACTAGTTTACCTAGGAGTGTGAGTCCGTCTTGACGCAAAGTAGCTTGCCCGGAGTCAAACAACACCCTATCCTGCAGCTCAAGCAGCACCCCTCTCTCCTCACGAAACGCCCTCACCTCGGCCTCTATCCCTTGCGACTCGAGATACTCCTGTACGTGGGTCATCATCCGGCCGCTATCCGCCCAGAAGGGTCCAAGCTGCTCGGTGGCTACTTCGTTTGGATTCTCCTCCGGCATAACGATGGTTGTATCCGGTGTCGTACCCCCGTCAAGTACGCCGACGCCCTGAAAAGAGGCAAGAAACCGCCGAAATTTCACCACGTCAATGGCGGAAAAAGAGTAAAGCAGGACAAAAAAACACAGGAGAAGCGTCACTAAGTCGGAGTATGTGGTAAGCCAGCTCGCGGTAGCAACTCCACCGGAGGATCTGCGCCTAGTCATCGGCGGCCTCCGCCTTGTCAGGCTTCGAACTCACTCTTGCGGGTAGGACGAAAGCCCTAAGCCTTTGTTCGATAACGCGCGGATTTACGCCCGCCTGTAGCGCCGTAAGCCCCTCAATTGCCATCTCGCGGTACAAAAGCACTTGGCGACTCTTGAGCATCACTTTGCCGGCAAGCGGCGTAAGCAGGAAATTAGCCATCATCGCCCCGTAAAACGTGGTGACCAAGGCAACCGCCATGGCGGGCCCAATCGCCGCAGGGTCATCTAATGTGTTTAACATCAGCACAAGCCCAATCAGAGTGCCAATCATCCCAAACCCAGGCGCCAAGTTACCCCACGTGGCCAGCATATTTGCAGCCACTTGGTGGCGACCTTCTTCCTGTACCAACTCTGTTTCGAGCACCCTCGTAACTACCGCAGGGTCCATGCCGTCAATGACCATCTGCATCCCCTTCCCTAAGAAGGGTTCCATCTGCGGCACTTCGTCTTCGAGCACTAATAACCCTTCGCGTCGCGCGCGCGTCGAAAGCTCGCCGAATTTCTTGATAGTCTCCATCGGATCCGGTGGTATCTGCTTAAACAAGCGTCGCACGTCGTGATATGACTCGCGCGCGTCCTCCCAAGAGTAGTTAACCATCAAAGCGGCAAAAGAGCCTATGACGGTGATCAGGAAAGAAGGGATGTTGACAAATACGCCCGCGCCACCGCCGGACATCATCGCCCAGACAATAGCCGCCAGCCCACCAAAGATAATAGCCGGTGTGATGGGCCCTGATTTACGCATTGAACTCCCCCCTATCGCTTAAGCTGAATAAGCTCCTGCAACATTTCGTCAGACGTACTCACTGTGCGCGCGTTTGCCTGGAAAGCGCGATTAGTAGAAATCATCTCTGTAAACTCCGTTGCCAAATCCACGTTTGACATTTCCAGCATCCCCACTTCAATTGAGCCGCGACCTCCCGAGCCTGCAACGCCGACTAGAGGCTCGCCGGAATTGGGCGAAACAGAGTAGAAGTTTCCCCCCTCTTTAAGCAGTGCCTCAGGATTTCCAAAATATGCTAGCGTAATTTGGCCTATGTCACGCACCAAGCCATTGGAGTACGTCCCCGTAATAACTCCTCCCCGTCCAATAATATAGGAGAGAAGTTCGCCCGGAGCGTATCCGTCCTGAAAACGCATAACGGCGGTACTACCGCCCGCAACCTGAGTCATCGAGCCTAATTGAAGCGTGACGGCAATGTTAGCCGCGCCGGGAACGGCAACGGTGAACGTGCCGCTTGTCGCCGTTGCGGGTGTAACTGCACCACTAGTGTCAAAGCTTAGTGTCCTGGTGGCGGGAGGCGTAACCGACAAGGGAGGGATCGCCGTGGAAGTAACCGCATACGACCATGTGTTCATGGCTGAGCGCGTAAACGTGACGTTAAGTTGATGCGCTTCCCCTTTCGAGTCAAAAACGGTGACCGTGTTGACGTGAGGTGGTACCGGCGGAGCGCTGTTTGTGAGGTTGCCGGAAAACTCGACGCGCGTAGTGGGTTGTGTGATTACCGACTCACCGAGGGGAATCTGCATCGCGGTTGGCGGTGTCGCCGTCGAGATGTTGCCGGCAGCATCGGCCATCCACCCCTGTACCCTAAAGCCCGTAGCAGAGTTGACCAGCTCACGCGCGAGCGACAGCGAGAACGCTCCGTCGCGGGTAAAGAGAGTGCGGTGGCCGTCGGCCATCACAAAAAAACCACTGCCCTGAATCGCAAGGTCGGAGATGCGGCCGGTGGCCTGGAGAGCCCCTTGTATATGACTGGTGTCAATCCCACCCACCGCGACTCCTAGCCCGACTTGCGCGGGATTCGTTCCCGCCCGCCCGCCGACAGGCGCGCTCGCACTCCTAATGGTCTGACTTAACATGTCATGGAACTTTACGCGACTTCCCTTAAACCCGGTGGTGTTAACGTTAGAGATGTTATTGGCGATAACATCGAGTTTTGCCTGTTTGCTGCGCATACCCGAGATCGCCGAGAATAAAGACCTAAGCACCGCTTTGTACCCCCCTTACTTCCAGAACGTGCCCTAGTGGTATTAACATGTCGTTAATGCGTAGCTGGCTCCTGTTCCCACCCCAAACCAGTGACTGCACGGTGCCCTGCAAAACTTCGTCGTTCTCCCCGCGAAAGCTCACTGATTTCCCCACGAGCCCGCTTAGCTCGCCAAGCAGCTGCACCTCTAGCAGTTGGTCAATCTTGTTGTTTAAGTTCTGCATTTGTTCCAGACTGCTGAATTGTGCGAGTTGGGCGATCATGGCGGTACCGTCGGCAGGGTTCAGCGGGTCCTGATTGCGCATCTGAGCTAAGAGAATCTTGAGAAAGGCATCTTTACCTAACTCCCCTCCGGGTGGAGAGGCTTGCGTCACCGGCTGGGGGTGTGCCATTTGTTGCGTGGCTTGAACTTTCACTGACTCACCTCCTAGATCGTAAATTCTGTGGTAGATTTGTCCTTGCGGGGAGGGGGCTGACGTCGTGATTCCTCACGTCCGCGTTGACCGTTTAACTCCCCTTGCTCGCGGTGTTCTTCAAAAGTCATTACCTCTACTTCGGCCGGAACCGGGAATCGCTGTAGATGTAGTAGCACGTGTTCTTTAACCGCAGGGGTTTCCACCACTAGGCGAACGACAACTGCTCCCCCCGGCCCTGATTCAGCACTCACCAACACGCGACCATACTCAGGTGGGTGAATCTCTAGCATCACCTGCGGGCGACTCGGGCTTTGTACAAAGGCGATTATTTCCATGCGCAGGCCCTCCAAGGAAGGCCCTGAAATTGGAAGACGAGGACTAACATTTGTTCCAAGTTGGAGGTTAGTTTCCGCTGCAGGCTCTGCGCTCAGGACCCGCACGAAGCGGCCGCCGTGCAACTGTACCATGCGCTGAGCAGTTCGCTCATTGACACTCTGCAAAGGGTGGGGTGTCGTAGGTCGGGTCACATCCGCCAGCTGCGCCGCTATCACGGGAATGGTCGCTGTAGTTAGGCTTGGGGCTGTAGTTAGGCTTGGGGCTGTGGTTGGACTTGGCGAGGGGGCTGGTGCGCTGAGCTCTGGAGACGCCGTGGTAGGCGCACCCCTCACTTCCGCGACGCGAGCGCTATGCGCAGCCGGAGCGCCGCTATCTGGCAGCGTTGTGACCGCTGCAGTGCTCGGACCCTGCGCGCTCGCCGGCATTGCACTCTGCAAAGGGTAAATCGTCGTAGGTCGGGTCACATCCGCCAGCTGCGCCGCTATCACGGGAATGGTCGCTGTAGTTAGGCTTG